>NZ_JBFTQB010000124.1:0-16933 GCF_056398785.1 Paenibacillus sp. 01T422
AACTGCACGATTACTGAAGCGAGCGCTAACAAGAAAATCGTAGTGAAAGTACATAAAGATTTGCTGCAGCTTTAACAAATAGCAAAGAGACTATCCCGTAAGGTTCATGATGACCTGGGATAGTCTCTTTCGTATACGATAGTTGTGAAAATGCTGATCCAATAGGAACTATGGTCCGCTATTTTTCAAGAAATGAGCCTTTTAGCCAGGTAGTGGGAACTACGATCCGCTACTTTACCAATTATTGCTTGAAGGTAAGCATTTCAACTCCAATAAGACCCTACACTTCCGTTAAAATATAGAAATCATCCTATTTTACTCAAATAGAGCCCTGTAGTTCCTTTCGCAATAAAGTCTCAGCCTTCGAGTCTCCTCAAGCCTTAACTGGTATCATTCTAGCTTCTCTCCATTTACCGAACTGATAGTAAAGCAGATTCAGCGTCACAGCTACACTGAAACTGACAGGGAAGCTCCACCAGATGACATCAAACCCGTACTGGTGGGAGAGCACTGTGGCGAGTGGGATACGCACTAGCAGCAGCGCAATGAAGGCCACAACAAGCGGGAATACTACGGAACCAGCAGAACGAACGACGCCTGCCACAACATTAAATACGCCAAAAATGATAAATGACCATAACGTTATATTATTGATGTGTACCCCGAGAGCGATCGCTTTCCCTTCAGGCGGTAGGAACAGCGAGACGACTTCTCGGTTGAACAAGGTCAGCACGACGACGATTAGGCCCGTCATCACTATGTTGACGCCTACACCTGTCCACGTAATGCGGTTCACTCGGCCCCACAAGCCAGCACCGATGTTCTGTGCGGCCATGGAGGTAACGGCTCCGCCGATCGCCATAGCTGGCATTTGCACATAGCTGGATATTTGCATGGCTACACCAAACGCAGCCGTCGATTCAGATCCATACGAATTTACGAGATGAACGAGCAATAAATTGCTGACAGATACGACGACCATGTTTAGCCCCATGGGCACCCCTTTTTGAATCAAGGTGCGAATGATCATCCAATCGATGCGCAGCAGTGGGAGATCTATTTTGGTAATCCGCAGAAAATATTTTTTGCGGTACAAATACACAATGAGCAGCGCGAAGCTGATCAATTGAGCAATGAAGGTGGCTACAGCTGAGCCGGCAATGCCCATTTTCGGAAAAGGCCCAATTCCGTCAATTAAGACTGGATTCAGGATAACGTCCAATATCGCGGATAAAAGCAAGAAGTAGAACGGCGTCTTCGCATCACCGGAGCCGCGTAATATGGCCATGATCAGGTTGAATCCGAACATAAACGGAACGCCCGCGAACAAAATCCGTGTATAGGTAACCGCGAGGTCCTTCACGTCCGGCGGTGTGTTCATCCAAGTTAGAATGGTTGAAGAAAATAGCAGTCCGAAAGCGGCAACAAGAATAGAAAGAGTAAAAAAGAAGACGGTGCTGGTGCCGACTACTTTTTTGGCTTCATGCGTTTTTTTCGCACCGAGATTTTGACCGATCAAAATGACGGCAGCCATCGCAAACCCGAAGATCGAGCTGATTAGAAAGAACATAATGATGTTGGCATTCGATGTCGCTGCGAGAGCGCCTTCACCGAGATACTTGCCGATCCACACGGCATTGATAGAGCCATTAAGTGTCTGAAGTACGTTGCCTAAAAGAATGGGTAATGAGAATAAAATTAATGTCTTGGCAATAGGTCCTTCCGTTAGAGAAGGTCGTGCCTTTGCTGGGGTATCCCCGTTTCCGCTCATGTTAGCCTCCTGCTGATTCTGATTTGCTCTATGTAACTAATTCTTTTTTACTTCTATCAGTTCCTTTCTTTATTTGGAAATTCGGCGCTCCAGAATAAAAGGACCAAAAGGAATGAAGGCAGCGAGAAAAGCCCCCAAAACTCGCCAAACCGACCAACGATGCATGAGTGTGACCCAAGCAATGGACAAGAGATAGAGCACGAAGAGAAACCCGTGTGCCATTCCCACAAATTTTACAGCCTGCGGAAGGTCGAGTGCATATTTGAGCGGCATAGCAATGCCTAATAAAATCAGAAAGGAAATTCCTTCAGCCCTTCCAACATAGCGCAAGGTGTTTAGTGGTCATCGTCATTGGGGATAGTTTAGAACAAAACCTGCCGATTGGCGGATATGGATATATCATTGCGTACGACCGGAATAACGATAATATTTTCGATTACGTCATTCGAGTTCCCAAAGATAATAAGCATTATTATGTGCCTGCACTTGATATAGAGTTAGAAGAAGTGCTTCTTCATGAGGAAGCGGCTCGAGTCGAGAAAGAAGCGTTGATCGATTTTGCGCTGGCCACAAAGAATGAAGAGTTGTTCCGAAGAGTGATGAACGGCGATGAAAGTCCAGAGCCGGAAAAGGAACGGGACAAAGACGTGCAGTCCAGAGAAGAATTTATTAAACAAATCGGCTTGAAAGCCTGGATTTAATAGACGAATATAGGAAATAGAGGGTGTCTCAGTAGCCAGGGAATGGGCTGTTGGGCACCTTTTTTTGTTCGCTGCTATTATGGCTCATTTATCGATTATAACGGCATAGGTGTCCGTTATCGAATAATTTCACAAGAGACCTGTAGGAAGTTTCGGTTTCTGTCTGTCCTCTAGGTGTATCTACCTTCTGGGACGGGCTTTTTTTTCTTTTTCGAAGAGGCGGTTGATAAAATCGGTAAATGGTGGTACATTAATAACCGAACATAAAACTATTTTAGTATTCTAGTTCTGAGGTGCGCATATGGATGCCAAAAAACAATTGATTATGGAATCTGCCAAGAAATCTTTCTCCCTGTTCGGGTACAAAGGCACGACGATGGATCAGATCGCCAAGATTGCCGGTGTCGGCAAGGCGACGATTTATACGTTTTTTGCCAATAAAGAAGAACTCCTGCACGACATTATTCAGTCGTTAATCACAGAAATGAAAACCGTCGCCGAGAAAGCGATCGCGGCTGGGGCTACACCTTTTGAGAAAATTCATGGTGCCCTGTATGAAATTCTCGTTTTCCGCAAAGAGCATGAGCTGCTCATTCAACTGTCTCACGAGGTGCAGCAATTTGGCAGCCCGGTTACGATCGAAGCGATGGCCAGTATTGAGACGGAGGTTGTTCAGTTTATCTCTGAACATATTGAACGTGCGATACATAATGGCACTATGCAAAATTGTGAGCCCAAAATGACGGCTTTTATATTATTTAAGCTTTATGTGGCCCTAGTGTTCGATTGGGAGAAGCAGAATGAGCCTCTGACCGATGAACGGATTCTGAATCTGTTGAAGATCTACTTTGGTAATTTTATTAATGAGTAAATTTTTTTTATTATTGTGTGGAGGGATTTTTTATGCGTTTTATTCGACCAATGGTTTATTCTGCGATGGCGGTTGTCATCGGCACAAGTGCCTTTCTGCTAACGTCGAAAGAAGCTACGAGTCAGACGAATGCCGTGAATCAAGTGCATCCTACGGCTTATATAGAAACGAACGAAGTGAGCGCCAGCTTTAAGATAGGCGGCAGAGTCACTGAGGTCCTCGTGAAAGAAGGGGATGCGGTGAAAAAAGGGCAGGTACTGGCCCGACTGCAAAGCGCCGAGATTGAGGCGAAGGTCGCGCAGGCCAAAGCTGCAGTTGCGCTCGCGCAAGGCAAAATTGCCGAGGCGAAAGGCGCGACAGCTACCGCGGTAGCGAAGAAGCAGCAGGGCATCGCGGGCGTGAATGTGACGGCGGATACGGCCGAACAGCAGGTCGCACAGGCCCAAGCAGCGGTTAACGCCGCGCAAGCGAAAGTGGATGTGCTGAAGAATGGCGCGCGCCCGGAAGAGAAGAAGCAGGCTGAGATTCAATTCCAAGCGGCTTCGGAAGTGTACGCGATTGCCGAGCAGAATTTGAATCGGATGAATGCGATGCTGGAGCAAGGTCTTGTCTCGCAAGCGGACGTAGACAAAGTGAAGATCAGCTTCGAGGAAGCGAAGACCAAGCGCGATCTGGCGCAGCAGCAGCTGAGCATGGCGAACCAAGGCCCGCGGGAGGAAGAGATTCGCGGAGCGGAGGCTTTGCTGGAGCAAGCGAAAGCGTCTTTGAAGCTTGCTGAAGCGAACCGCGGAACGGTSCAGGTGCGACAAGGCGATGTCGCAGCGGCTGAAGCAGCCGTGCAGCAAGCACAAGGCGCGGTCAAATCCGCGCAGTCCGGCGAGCAGCAAGCACAAGCCGCGCAGCTGGAAGCCGAGACCTATTTGAGTTATACCGAGCTGCTTGCTCCAACAGATGGTGTGGTTTTGTACCAATCTGCGCAAGTTGGCGAGCTTGTTGGTTCGGGGTTCCCTGTACTTTCTATGGAGTCTACAGAGAAGCGCTGGGCTAAGTTTTACTTGCCTGAGACTTCGATTGCAGGACTCAAAGCGGGGAATAAAATCAGCATGACAATGGTGTCAACAGGCGAGAATGTCGTAGGTACCGTTACATCAGTGGCGGCAGCACCGGATTTTGCCATCAAAAAAGCGACGCAAACCTCAGGTGAAACGGATATCCGCTCCTTTGGTATCAAAATCGAACTGGGCACACTGCCAGACACAGCTACAACCGGCATGACCTTGYAATGGAACGGTATAACGGAAGGATGATGAAAGAGATGGATCTTCGGATTGGCAAGCTGATAACGGAAGAATGGATGCACATTCTGAAGGACCGGCGTCTTTTTCTGATTTTGTTCTTTGTTCCGGTGATGTATACCGTGCTTTTCGGTTCGATTTATGTCCACCACAAAGTCACGGAAATGGCGACTGTCGTCATGGATGAAGACCAAAGTCCGCTCAGCCGTCAGGTCATTCAAGCTTTTGAGCAGAGTGAATCGTTCGAGATTAAGAAGGAATATCACTCGGAGGAGGAAGTAAAGCGTGCGCTGGAGACAGGGGAAGCGAAAGTCGGATTAGTGATTCCTTCGAACTTCGAGGCGAAGCTGAAGCATGGTGAAACGCTGCCACTTCTCACGCTAATTGACGGCAGCAACATGATGATTTCGAACTCGGCGACCAAAGGTGCGAACGAAGTGATCACAACATTCAGCATGGGCTACTCCCAGAAAAAGCTGCAATTGCAGCAAGGGCTTCAAAATGAGCAAGTCATGAACACTCTCTCGCCGATTCCTTACCGATATCGGATTATGTATAATCCGACGTTTAACTATAGTGATTTTATGCTGTACGGTCTTGTCGGGGCTATTTTGCAGCAGGTGTTATTTCTCGGTATTGCTTTAACGATTACTAGGGAGAAAGATGCGGGTACATGGCAGCGTTTTGAGGCTTGGAAAAGAAATCCATGGCGCATCGCGTATGCTAAGACAGCTCCGTATTTCTTGATTAACATTTTTAACACGTCCGTCACCTTTGTCATTGCCTTGTATGCTTTTGGCGCTCCTATGGGCGGAAGTTTGCTTGTTGGCTTGGCTATCATTCTTAGTTTTACCTTCGCGGTCAGCGGGATCGGTTATCTCATCAGCTTGTTCTCCAGCAATCAGCTTGGAGCTACGCAAACGGCGATGCTCATCGCTGTGCCATCCTTCATGCTTTCAGGCTTCACTTGGCCGTTCGAAGCAATGCCGAAAGCTCTCCAAGTATTCGGGCACATGCTGCCACTGACATATTTCTTGGACGGTGTGCGCAATGTGTTCGTGAAGGGCAACGATTTCTCGACCATTTGGCATGATTGCATTGCGCTCATTCTAACCGGTGCGCTGACTTATTTCATCGCCATGCTGCTAACGCGCTTTGTTGTATTTTCTAAGAAGAAAACTTCCGTTAATCAGCCTGCGCTGCCGTCTGGCACCAATCTCACTGCCTAACAACTCAAGGAAGGAAGCGATTTTTTTGAAAAAAACGCTCATAAGTCTCTCTACAGCCCTGTTACTCCTTTCCGGCTCAGCCTATGTTTACGCGGATTCGACTCTGGATCCCGATCAGCATGTTTATGTGAACGAGGACGTTCTGGAGACCATATCCTCGGTTAACTTGGACTATGTGCTGGAGAAAGCGCTGAAAGATTCCCATAACCTCTCCATGCTAGCGCTAAAATATGCCGCTCAAGGCAGCAAGAAGTCTGACCTTGCGCAGCAAATGGATAACATGAGCTCGGCGTCTTTTGCACCTGGCCACTTGCCAAGCACACCTGCGGAGGTTACGAACACGGGAAATCCGCAGCTGCCGAACCTCACAGAACCCACCGATATTGCCTGGACCGTGATGCAAAATAACGCTATGAACCAGATGATGCAGGGCATGGGCGCCCTAGCTGGCGGTATGAACGCGATTATTTCCTCACAGCGGGCGCAAATGAGCACKGCGGCTCATCAATTAGGAACGGACCAACGCAACTCGCTGCTCCAAACCGATGAAGCCAAAGCCGGTATTCGCCTGCAGACCATCGCGCAATATGTGCAGCTGCTAGGCCAGAAGAAACAGCTTGCTTTCATGAATGAATATGAAGGTGTGATCGAGAAGGAGCTGCTTCGTGCAACGCTTCTGTCACAGCAAGGTCTGGCCTCCTCAGAGGATGTACGGACTGCGCAGAAAGCCATCAACAAACAGAAGGACGATACCGCCATTTTACTGAACAATTATCGTTTGGGCCTTGTGCAGCTTTCGACAGACATCGGAATTTCCTATGATCCTAATCTAGTTCTCCAAGATATCAATTCAAATTCAATTGAGCCGGTTGTAGAGACCGATACGATGACTTTATTGAAGGCTTCTTATCAAATGAAAACATCGGGGAATAACTTGGATGAAGCTGTGTGGGGAACAGAACACACTGTGACCCAGAATACGTATGGGGACACATACTTGGGCGTAAATGTAGCGATCAATGGGCAGAAAAACGAGCAAATGCAGCTTGAATTGACCAAGAAAATTCAAACTACTTATCATGATGCCACTAATGCCTATACGGGAGTGCTTACCGAGCAGCGGAATTTAACCGATGTTCAAGCGGATCTCCAAAAAATGAAGTTTCGCTATGAGGTAGGCGTTATTTCCAAGCATGATTTGAACAAATTTCAGATAAAAGTAGATCAGAATGAAACACTACTAGCCGCAGCCAAACTAAAGTATTATGTGTTAAAAGAAAAAGCGAAAGCTATGGATACAGGATTCATCCAATAAAATCATTCTTTACAATTAACCACAGCTCCTTGTGCGAAGAGGTTCCTAAAAACCTTGGCATCCAAGGCGTTGTGGTTTTTTCTGGATTGAGTTCACAAATTATCTGGGATATAATGAAAAGAATGACTAAATGCTGATTCAAAGGGGTGTAGAGAACTTGAGCATTACCAGAAAAGATGTCGATCATGTCGCGAAGTTAGCTAGACTCGATCTAAGCGAGAATGAGAAAGAGCTATTTACCGGACAGCTTAATGCCATTTTAAAATATGCGGAGCAGTTGAACGGGTTGAATACCGAAGGAATAGCTCCAACGAGCCACGCTATGCCGCTAGTGAATGTCATGCGGGAAGACGTCGTTACGCCGTCGCTGCCGATTGAGAAAGTCATGGCCAACGCTCCCGAACAGGAAGACGGGCAGTTCAAAGTTCCGGCTGTTTTAGAATAGAGAATAGAGAACCATATGAAAGGGTGTGCCTGTCGTTGTCTTTGTTTGATCTAAACCTACAACAAATTCACGCGAAGCTGCAAGGCAAAGAGATTACCGTTGCCGATCTCGTGGATCAATCCTATACAAGAATTGGGCAAGTGGAAAGTAAAGTTCGCGCTTTCCTTACATTAGATGAAGAGAACGCAAGACAAGCTGCGGCCAAGTTGGACGAGCAGCTGGCCAGCGGTCTTACTCGTGGCGATTTATTCGGCCTTCCGATTGGGATCAAAGATAACATGGTCACCGAAGGTCTGAGAACGACATGTGCTAGTAAGTTCTTATCCAACTACAATCCGATCTATGATGCGACCGTTGTCAGCAAGCTGAAAGAGGCACAAACGGTTACCATAGGTAAACTTAATATGGATGAGTTCGCGATGGGCGGCTCCAACGAGAACTCCGCCTACCATCCGACCCACAATCCGTGGAACACGGATTATGTGCCAGGCGGCTCCAGCGGTGGTTCTGCTGCTGCCGTAGCTGCAGGCGAGGTGTATTTCTCGCTGGGCTCCGACACCGGCGGCTCGATTCGCCAGCCGGCTGCTTATTGCGGTATCGTCGGGCTGAAGCCGACGTACGGCCTTGTGTCCCGTTATGGTCTTGTTGCGTTCGCGTCTTCGCTCGACCAAATCGGGCCGCTGACGAAGAACGTAGAAGACTCCGCTTACCTGCTGCAAGCAATTGCGGGCTATGACGCGAAGGATTCCACTTCTGCGAAAGTGGACATCCCTGATTATCTCAGCGCATTGACTGGAGATGTCAAGGGTCTGCGCATCGGCGTACCGAAAGAATACATGGGCAATGGGATTGACCCAGCGGTCAAAGAGAAAGTCCTCGATGCTCTTAAAGTGCTCGAAGGTTTAGGCGCAGTATGGGAAGAAGTATCCCTGCCGCATTCCGAATACGCGGTTGCAACCTACTATTTGCTTGCTTCTTCTGAAGCATCATCGAACCTCGCTCGTTTTGACGGGATTCGTTACGGCGTTCGTTCCGACAACGCCAACAATCTGCTTGATTTGTATCATCTTTCCCGCAGCGAAGGCTTTGGCCCTGAGGTCAAACGCCGGATCATGCTTGGAACCTATGCATTAAGTTCAGGCTACTACGATGCTTACTATTTGAAAGCACAACAAGTCCGCACATTGATCAAGCAAGATTTTGATCAAGTGTTTGAGAAATTCGATATTATCATTGGGCCAACGGCACCGACGCCTGCTTTCAGAATTGGCGAGCAAAGCAACGATCCGCTCACGATGTATCTTAATGATATCATGACCATTCCGGTCAGCTTAGCGGGTATTCCGGCGATTAGCGTACCTTGCGGATTCGTGAATGAACTTCCGGTTGGCCTGCAAGTCATCGGCAAAGCGCTCGATGAAGCTACCCTACTGCGTGTAGCTCACGCTTTTGAGCAGCATACAGATCACCACAAGCAGCGCCCGCAATTGTAGGTTCATAGTTCATGAGTAACGAAGGAGGCATTTATTTTGTCGGCAACAGATACCCAATTTGAAACGGTCGTCGGTCTTGAGGTCCACGTAGAACTTCATACCGCATCCAAAATATTTTGCGGTTGTGCAACCTCATTTGGTGCACCTCCGAATACGAATACATGTCCCGTTTGTTTAGGACACCCGGGCGTATTGCCCGTGCTCAACCGCCAAGCGGTGGAATACGCGATGAAAGCTGCGATGGCGCTGAATTGCACCATTTCCACGAACAGCAAATTTGACCGCAAAAACTATTTTTACCCGGATTCACCCGATGCTTACCAAACTTCTCAATACGATCAGCCGATCGGTTTGAATGGTTGGGTTGATATTGAAGTGAACGGCGAAACCAAACGCATTGGCGTGACGCGCGTGCATTTGGAGGAAGATGCGGGCAAGCTAACGCACGTGGATGGCGGATATGCCTCACTTGTTGACTTGAACCGTGCGGGAACGCCGCTCATCGAGATCGTGTCCGAGCCTGATCTGCGTTCGCCGGAGGAAGCTCGCGCTTACCTCGAGAAGATTAGAGCAATCATGATCTACTGCGACGTGTCCGATGTGAAAATGGAGGAAGGCTCGATGCGCTGCGACGCGAACATCTCCTTGCGTCCATTCGGCCAAGAGAAGTTCGGCACGAGAGCCGAGCTGAAGAACATGAACTCGTTCCGTGGCGTCCTGAAAGGACTGGAGTACGAGGAGTATCGGCAAGCGGAGATTCTCCGCAGCGGCGGTGTAGTCGAGCAGGAGACGCGCCGCTGGGATGACGGACAGGGCAAGACGCTCTCGATGCGCGGCAAAGAAGATGCGCACGACTACCGCTACTTCCCGGATCCAGATCTCGTTAGCCTTTATATCGACGATGCTTGGCAAGACGCCGTCAAAGCTACGATCCCTGAGCTTCCTGATGCCCGCAAAGCTAGATACAGCAGCCAGTTTGGCTTGCCGAACTATGATGCAGAAGTCATCACATCTTCCATGAAGATGGCTAACTTCTTTGAAGAGAGCCTTAACTATACGCAGGATGCCAAAGCAGTCTCGAACTGGATTATGGGCGATCTGCTCGGGTATTTGAATGCGAACAATCTTGAACTTGCTGATGTGAAAGTGACAGGCAAAGGTCTGGGAGAAATGATTGGCCTGATCGAAAAAGGCACCATTTCCAACAAAATCGCCAAAACCGTCTTTAAAGAAATGATCGAATCCGGCAAAGAGCCACAGAAGATCGTGGAAGAGCAAGGACTCGTTCAGATCAGCGACGAAGGCGCGATTAAAGCTGTTGTCGAGCAGGTTGTTGACAATAGTCCGCAATCGGTTGCCGATTTCAAAGCCGGTAAAGAGAAAGCCGTTGGCTTCTTGGTCGGTCAAGTCATGAAAGAAACCAAAGGCAAAGCCAATCCAGGACTGGTTAACAAATTAATTCTGGAGTGCCTGAACAGCAAATGATACAGTAAAGTGGTGATCCTTATGGACACCACTTTTTTTCTTTGAAGGAGGCTTCCGCATGTCTATACAATCGCTTTCATTGCATACCAACGAGGAAATCCTGCACCTGTTAGCGCTTCAAATCGCTTCCTACCGCGTTGAAGCTGATCTGATTGGCTTTGAGGACATCCCTCCGCTTAAGGATGGCATTCAGTCTATACGTGAGGCTGAGGAGACATTCTACGGCTATTACGTGCAAGAAGAGAACGAGAGCAAGTTGGTTGGCGCGATTTCATATTCCCGTGAAGGTTGTGTAGTCACAATCTGCCGGATGATGGTTCATCCTAAATTTTTTCGGCGCGGTATTGCTAGGGCGCTTTTGGAACATATACTACATAAACAAGAAAATAATGGTGTGCAGCTTTTTATTGTATCAACGGGTACGGCGAACCTGCCAGCCATCGATCTTTATCAAGGGTTTGGCTTTACAGTTAAGCGGGTTTTCACAGTTCCTCCGGGCGTGTCATTAACGACCTTTGAGCGGCCAGGGAGTCATCCGGTAAAATAAGGAGGCGATAACATCGTGACCAATCCATGGGTTATTGATCAAGTACATATCACTATACGGTTAGTATTGGCTCTATTTCTCGGGGGCTTAATCGGATTTGAACGGGAGGTTAGCTCTCATGCAGCAGGGCTCCGCACGCACATTTTGGTTTGTGTAGGTTCCGCCCTTGTCATGCTGCTCTCCATGTATGGATTTAGCGCTTTTGTGAACGAGGTGAACGTTCGCCTAGATCCGTCGCGTTTAGCAGCGCAGGTCATCAGTGGCATCGGGTTCTTAGGTGCTGGAACAATTATTTTTAACGGAAGATCCATTACAGGGCTTACGACGGCGGCTTCGCTTTGGGTGGTGGCAGGGATTGGGCTTGCTGTCGGAGCGGGCTTTTATTATCCGGCTGTCTTGGCTTGCTTTATGGTCCTCATATCCTTGTGGATTCTGAACAAAGTGGAACAGAAGTTTTTTAACGGGAAAAAAATTCGTATTCTCAAAATTCTGGCCGTTGATCAGCCAGGGACTCTCGGTGTGATTACTACCCTTTTAGGTAAACAGAAAGTCGATATTCGTAAAATTACATTGGAAGTACAAGAGAATGAAGACAAGCCGAACCATGTTCAAATTACGTTTCATGTCACGATGCCTAAGCCGTCCATTATCGTTTCTGTACTTGAAGGAATCAATCAAATTGATGGAGTCAGCGGTGTGACGATGGAAAAAGGAAAAAGTTGAAGGGGTTCTCCTCCGGACAAGTACAGACTCATTATGTATTTGTATCATTATAAGCAACTTTCTTATCAAGAGATGTCCGAGGCAACCGGCTTGCCTGTGAAAACGCTCGAAACTAGATTATACCGGGGAAAAGCGATGCTCAAAGAAAAATGGTTGGAGGTGAACCCGCATGAATCCCAAGCAACAAGAAGACATCAGGCTCACGCAGTACCTAAATAAGCTCTTAGATGAGCTTCCGCTTAACGAACCAAGCCCCTTGTTGACGGATCGTATCATGCGCGCTGTCCAAGCTGATGAGATCTCTGTACCGCAATCCAATTGGCAGGTATACCGGCGTAAAGCCTGGGTCAACGGGCTCTTTGCAACCGCAGCAACCGTACTCCTGTTCCAGTTAGGAATCATTCATAAGATTATGAACATTGATGTAGGTATTATTCAAATTACAACATATATCCAACATTTATCTGAGTTATTATGACCAGAAGAACGGAGGCTTTTCACATGTCTATACCCAAAGACAGTTCACATATCCCCCCTTATTCAACTGATTCTTCCTATCCAAACTATGCGCCGTATTACCCTATTCCTAGGAAGCGCAAGTGGGTTGCAGGCGTGTTATCTTTCATCGTCCCAGGAACTGGGCATCTTTACTTAGGTCTCATGCAGCGCGGCGTATTCCTGATGCTGCTGTTGATCCTTGATATCTTTATCATTACGTCGTTAGCCTCTCAAAATGATACAAGCGTTCCTGCTGTCACCCTATTTTCCCTGTTTATTCCTGTGATTTATTTCTACAATCTCTTTGATGCGCTTCAAATTACAGATTATGTGAACCGACGTAATGAACTCGGCGAGTTTGCAGGGTCCTATGATCATGAGTTTCATGATCCTTTACAGAAATTGATCAAAGGCACCAACATGGGGGTATTGCTCGTCGTTGCTGGTGTAATCTTTTTTCTTCTCAGCAATAAGCCGGCTTGGGTCACGGGACTATTTGATTTCATGGGCTCTTATCTAGGCTCAATTGCTCTCGTTCTTGGAGGATTAGCCCTATATGTCATAGATTCTCGCAAAAATAAGCACTGACCGACAGGCTAATCCGCATAACCATGATTGACAAAAGGGAATGACCACACGTACAATATAATGTAAGGTTTTATTGACTAACAGCGGGTGGTGTGTAACATGGCAGCACAATTAGAACAAGCATTAGCTAAATTGAAAACAACAGGTGTTCGAATGACGCCCCAGCGTCATGCGATTTTATCCTATTTGCTGGACTCCATGACGCATCCGACAGCAGATGATATTTATAAGTCCCTAGAATCCAAATTTCCTAACATGAGCGTAGCGACTGTTTACAATAATCTTAAAGTTTTTATTGAATCGGGACTTGTTCGGGAACTGGCTTATGGAGATAGCTCGAGTCGCTTTGATGCGGATATGACAGACCATTACCATGCGGTTTGCGAAGTGTGCGGCAAGATTGCAGACTTTGAATACCCGCCTCTTCATGATATTGAGACAACTGCTGCCGGGCAAACAGGCTTTCAGGTTGGCGGCTACCGGTTAGAGGTTTATGGGGTCTGTCCGGATTGCACAGGGGTTACCAAGCATTGACTTTCGCAGAATTCCTCATAACCTGTTCCTATGTTGTATAATGAAACGTGATCATACCTTCTAGTAAATTGGGAGGGTAAGAGAGCGTTTTTTCTTTTTATATCGCATATAAGGAAGTGAAATCTTGCAGCAGCGCAGAAAATCGTCGAAGAAAATCCTACTCATCAGTTCACTTATTATCGGGATGTTCGCCGCAGGTGCGGCTTCATTTCTTTGGCAGCAGTTCGCCCCTAATCGTACGAAAGTCGAAACCGAATATCACGAGTTAAGTAAGCCGGTCTTTTATCAAGGGAATTATTATAAGTTAAGCGCAATTGGTGAAAAAGAGGGCCTGAAGCTTCCTTTGGAGCTCATTCAGGAGTGGATCGACCCTTCTATCCTATACGAAAAAAGCAGCGATTCTGTCATCATCACGACCAAAGATAAAGTACTGCGTTTGAAGACCACCGAGCTTTCAGCCTTGATGAACGAGAAACCGATCACATTGTCTTTTCCTGTGGAGAAGAAGGGGAGCGACATTTATGTGCCGATAGAGCCGCTGCGCCAATTGTACCCTTTTGAGATTAGAGAGTCTGATCAGACGGGTGCCGTTCTTTTATTTAAAAAAGGTGAAATCCTCAAATGGGGAAAGCACACGGACTCTGAAGCTGCGCAGCTGCGCACTTTTGCCTCGATTAAAGCGCCTATCGTTTCAAGTATCGCATCAGGTGAGCAGGTTATACTGCTTGGGGAAGAGGAAGATTGGTATCAGGTTCAACAGACGAGCGGGCCGATTGGATATGTACGTAAAACGGACATTCAGATAGATCATGAAGAAACCATTCCCGCCCAGGAAGATACATCGTCCTATGTGCCCTGGAAGCCGCCTGTGGGTAAGCTAAACCTGACATGGGAACATGTCATTAGCAAAAATCCCGATACAACGAAGTTAGGAGATATGCCTGGCTTGCAAGTTGTTAGTCCAACCTGGTTCTCTTTGTCTGATGGAGAAGGACGCTTGAAGAACTTAGCCGATGCGGCTTATGTCAAATGGGCGCAAACCCGGAATTATCAGGTTTGGGCGCTCTTCAGTAACGGTTTTGATCCTGATGTGACGAATAAAGCGCTATCGACCTATGATAACCGCATGAAAATCATCAAGCAGTTGCTTGGTTTTGCGCAAACGTATAAACTGCAAGGCTTCAATATCGATTTTGAAAATGTATATCTCAAAGATAAAGAAAATCTCACCCAATTTGTCCGTGAAATGACTCCTTTTATGCATGAACAAGGTTTAGCGGTGTCCATTGATGTAACGCCCAAATCAACCAATGAGATGTGGTCCATGTTTTATGACCGGACAGCGCTTGCCGAAGTGGTTGATTATATGATGGTGATGGCCTATGACGAGTACTGGGCCACCAGCCCCAAATCGGGTTCCGTGTCTTCCTTGCCATGGACCGAAAGTTCAGTAAAGCAGATACTTAACGCTGACAAGGTTCCACCTTCTAAGCTGGTCTTAGGCGTGCCATTTTATACACGTCAATGGACGGAAGAGATGAAAAATGGCAAATTAACGGCCACTTCCAAAACGTTAACCATGGAAGCAGCCGCAGCCATTATCAAAGATAAAAAACTAACCCCAACTTATTTGCCGGATACTGGCCAAAATTATGTGGAGTACAAAGACGGTGAGAAGCTCATTCGTATCTGGCTGGAGGATGAGACCTCACTGAAGGCGCGTCTTGATCTCGTCAAGAAGTACGATCTAGCGGGAGTGGCCACATGGAGAAGGGGCTTCGAGCAGCTGCCGATGTGGAAAGTAATCCAGGATGGCTTGGTTCCATAAACGCCATGAAAAAAGCCGATCCCTTAACTCTAATGGGATCGGCTTTTTGCTATTTCTGAGGATCAATGAGGTTTATGCTCATGGTCTCTGTTTGGTTCTAATGGAATTGCCTGTGTCGCAGCTGTTTCATTCTCGGCTGTAGACTGATACTGAGGATCGACCGTGAGAATGGTTTTACAGAACATGCAGCGATCTGTTTTTCCTAGCATCTTTGTTCTTCTTCCGCACTCCGGACAATCAAGCGCAATCGCCGACGTGGATAACATGCCAGCCCAGAAGTAGATACCCATACTGACCATCATGGTCACCATCCCGATAATCATGAAGATTACAGCAACAATTCGTCCTGCTTGTCCCCAGTCGAAAACGACCCCCGCTAATCCTATAATCATAAGCAGCATGCCGCCCATTGTTAGCGCAAGACCCCACAAGCGGAATTCATTTACTTTACTCGATCTGAAACGCACGCGTTGTTCCCCCCATAAATTAGCTATCAGTTTTGTATGATTTGTCACAGAATTCAGCAGGAAACTCCTCTTGCATTGTAGAAATAAGATATAAACAATTGGAGACAGGAGCTTTGGACACCCATGGGAATTGATAAAGAGCAGTTTTTGCTTAAGTTCCGAAATGACAGTCGGATCATTAGTGTCATGGCGGTTGAKAATCCTAAGCAACTTCCCTCACTTACAGATGGCTTTGATATACTTCTGCTTATCGTAACGAACGACCTGAGCCTGAACAATCATACTACCAATTATATAAGAGACGATTCTCGGATACAAGAAAGGTGGGTAGATCCCTCCTCCATTGAACAATGGATACGTCAAGGTCATAACCGAAATATCCTTCACTGGCTGCTAAAAGGGGAGATACTTCTGGATCAGAATACGTATTTAGAAGGACTGCGCCATCGTATACTTGAGTTTCCTGCCGACTTGCGTGAACATAAACTTCTTGTTGAGTTCTCTCTTTTTCTGCGAAAATATCTTCAAAGCAAGGAATATATCTTAGATGAGCATTTGCTCGATGCTTACAATAATATTTTAGAAGCCCTGCATCATTGGGCTCGTATTGTTATCATTGAGGATGGCTATCATCCGGAGATTACCGTGTGGAGGCAGATTCGCGCAATAAATCCTGGCGTGTACAAGCTTTATGAGGAATTGACCATGAGTAAAGAAACATTGAAGCAACGAGTTCAGCTCGTTTTGCTTGCTTGTGAATTTTCGGTTATGTCAAAAATGGAAAGATGCTGCGAGGCGTTTATCCAAATCCTCAGAGAAAACGATAAGGTGCTTAGTTCAGATGAACTTCAACAGCATGGTCAATTATTTGAAATCAAAACAGAACTTCCTTTATTGCTGAATAAACTCGTCAAAAAAGGTTTGATCAAAGAAGTCGCTGTTCTCATCGATGAAGAAACCTCAGAGATTGAGTTGCGATATACAAGCGTATAACGGTAAAATCCAGTGAGAATCAGATGTTATTCTGGTTCTTTTTTTATTTTTATTTTATTGCTTGACTTTAAATGCGATTCTATGATAAATTAACTTTCGCCGCTAAAAACGGCTCACACGAAAAGCTAAAGTAGTACAAGGGTGTAAGCA
>NZ_JBFTQB010000125.1:0-9964 GCF_056398785.1 Paenibacillus sp. 01T422
TAGTATGCCCAGTCGCACCAGGTCCATTCAAATGCAAAAACAGACCCTAGGGTCTGCTCATTATAGAAACTTATTAAGCTTAATGTTGGATATAGGTGATACGAACCTGGCCATCATCATTACATACCGTAACCTCGACGGATTCGGTAAGAATGTCGGCATAGCTGTATGACACTCGTTTAAAGGCGTGTGATTCTTGGTCAAGCTTCACGATAAACACAGAAGGGTAGGTTTCTTCTAAAACACCGGAACGTTCGACTGTCTTTCGACGGCCACCATTCGCTCTCAACATGATCTTCTGCCCGACGTGGGGCTCCAAACTGCGTTTGATTTCCAACAGCGCATTTTTTGCCATTGTCAACTACCACCTCTTTCCTTGTTAATTATAACCCATCCTGACAAGCATGTCAAACAGGGTCAAATATTATATCAGCACCATAATCCAGTTGTCAACGGCATTTTCATCTATTTACCGAATTCCCCATTGTACAGGTTGTCTCCAAAGTTCGCAAATTATTCACACTTTTCCAATAAAAAAGAACACTCCCCCGCCACCCTCTCCTAAGAGAGAAGCAGCAGGGAAGTGTCCCTGACAGGAAACCATGTATGAGCAAGGACTACATATGCTCATCTGTATGTTGAATACCGGGAACACCCATTCGGTAGCTCCCTCTTGTCTCTACACCACCCAACCCATCAAGCCCCGTCACCGTCAAATCCATAATATCTAACATCGATATCGTGTCCTTCACGGAGGTGTAGGATAGCTTTGCGGCGATGCACAATGGGTCTAGCGCGTGGATGAGTATGCGCGCAGGCGAACTCGCGAAATTGGCCCCAGCCCGAATCAGAGCCTCAAAGTGAGACTGGCAAGCTCCTGCCACGACAATCATCGCGTCACGATTGCGTTCATACTGCCGCGCTACTTGAACGGCGTTAACGAAGTTCTGTGAATTCTTATAGCTAGATAAACCGCCAGGTCCAGCGACTTTACGATGCTTAAGTATTCCGTCATGCCCCGTGATGACGACAATATCCGGCTTAATTTGCGGAAGCAACCGGTGGAGCGCGTCTGCCATCTGAGCCTCGGGAATATAGAAACCCTCAGCGGGCACGCGGAGTTCTCCATAGAGCTGCATGCTCTTGCGCAGATAGGTCGGATCCCCATCCAAATGCAGCACTTTACCCGGGACTTCAAAATATCCCGCGTTCACTTTCTGATTATGGGCAACCGAGAGTTGGTTTTTCTCCTGCAACTGCACTTGGGAAACCGCCAGCCTTCGTAGTGACTCGCGAAATTCAGGCGAACTCGACCTGGGATGGTCMATCGACTCTGTCGGATTCGTCAGTGTTAAGTCCACTAGAGGTGCATCCGCAAGCAGTCGGTAATCGACGCCGCGCAGGACAGCCTTCAGCTGTTCGATACGTTCAATCTTAAACATGACGTCGCCGCCATAGGATTTACGGGTTACAAAATCACCTTGCCTCATCGCACAAATCCCCTCCATGGGCTATCCTATGGCGGGACTGGGCATTTGGTGCGGGTTATTTACAGCCGTGCGCGCGAAGCGCAGTCGACAAGCGCGCGAATTCTTCCATGCTAAGCGTCTCGCCGCGGCGCGAAGGCTCGATGTTGATACCCTGGAGCAGAGCTTCTAGCTCCGGTTTGTTTTCTTTGGTAAAGAACCGYGCAGCTAGGTTGTTGTACAAGGTTTTGCGCCGCTGGACGAAGGACGCCTGAACGACAGTGAAGAAGAAGTCCACGTCCGCCACTTCGACCGGCGGGGTTTTGCGCACACGCAGCCGGATAACGGCAGAGTCAACGTTCGGCTGCGGCACAAAGACGGTGCGCGGCACGATCGTGACAAGCTCCGGCTCGCAGTGAAACTGCACGGCAATGCTGAGGCTGCCGTAATCTTTGGTGCCCGGGCGAGCCGCCATGCGGTCGGCCACCTCTTTTTGGATCATCACGACGATGTTCTCCAAGGGAAGCTTCTCTTCGAGAAGCTTCATAATAATCGGTGTCGTGATGTAATAAGGCAGATTGGCGACAACACTGACGCCATYGAGCCCGTCAAAATGCTGCCGGAACAATTCCGGCAGATCGGTCTTCAGGATATCGCCATGTACGACGTTCGCATGGGGATAAGGCTCTAGCGTCTCGCCTAGGATAGGCAGGAGACGTTGATCGATCTCCACGGCCAAGACACGCCCTGCGAGCTTGGCCAGCTGCTGGGTGAGCGCCCCGATGCCAGGGCCGACTTCCAGCGCGCCTTTGTTAGGCCCAAGCTCTGCGGCCGAAACGATCTTGCCCAAGATGTTCTGGTCGATCAGGAAGTTCTGACCCAAACTCTTTTTAAGCACAAGATTGTGCTTTTTAATCATTTGTTTCGTCTTACTAGGTGTTGCGACATCTTCCGCTGTTACAATCACTTCATTGCCGGGTATAGTCATTTTGTAGCCCTCATTTATCTATAGGTTCTGGATTCCACTATATAACACTATATCTTCGGTGCCAGATGCTCCAACGCTGCTTCAAATTCCTCACGCGAGATCTGGAACATCGCACATCGCTTATAAAATTGTTTGCCATTGCAGTAGCCAATGCCAAGTGCATTGCCAACGACGAGTCTGCGGGAAGCGGCCTCCGGATGAACGATCAGCCCTGCGGCCATGAGATCTTCCACGGTAAGCTGTGACACAGCCCCGTCGTACTCTGTCCGAAGGTTCTGGAGCGCCTCCCGGACAATCTCCGGCGCGGCATTCTCCACACCAATGTCGCCTTTATACTCGGCCTGCGCCTGCGTGATAAAGGCATGTTTGCAGCCTGGTACCTTGGCTGCCACAATCTTCCGTATCCGCTCACCTGCGTGATCCGGATCCGTGAATATAATGACGCCCCTGCGCTGTTGCGCGAGGGCTATGCGCTTCAATACGGCTTGCCCGATGGCAGAGCCGCCTGTCTCTATCGTATCCGCCTCGACGGCTCGGCGAATAGCTGCCGTATCGTCCTTGCCTTCAACGACAATGACTTCTTTAATCATAATCGGTTCCCTTCCCAGTACGCAGAAAAAGAAGAGGGGTTCCCTCTTCTTTCGCCCAGGCTGCTTGCCTGGCAACGTATATTGACATTGTTCCCGCTGAAACAGACGTTTACACGTTAATTTTCAGACGGCTTTTTCGGTCCTACGACATAGACCGTGTACCCTTGTTTCGTTCCGAATTTATTGGCGTAGCCATGATCTTCGAAATAGACGTCGATCATTTGACCTTTCACACCACTACCGATATCTTCAGCACGACGGAAGCCGACGCCCTCAATGTAAACCCACCATCCTAGTGGGATAACTTTCGGATCAACCGCAATCGTTCTGCCCTCAGTAACCGTAGTTCCTGTATACGTCTTACCATACCCAGGAGTACCTTCGGATTTGCCTGTTGAATCGGCTCCCGCTGAGTAAGCCGTGAGCTTCACATTCTTCAGAATTTGTTTATACCCGAATGTTACACCATTCTTAGAAACCTCATCCACGCTAGGGGATGATGCCGAAAGAACAACAACGGGATTCTTCGTGCCAATTGACACTACTTTTTTAACACTTTGTTCCTGTACTTCTTGACCTACAACAGCTTCTGCGACTAACACGCCATCTTCGTAAGTCTTTTCTTTCTTTTTCAGAAGTACGCCCTCTTTACCTTCTTGAACGACCTGCTCTTTACCCTTAAGCAGCGATGCATCACTTTTCTTCTCCGTGTCGAATGCGATCGGCTCTGTTACTTCTTCCGTCTCTTTTTTTACACGGACGATTTTGATTTCATCGCCTGTGCCTAAAGAGGATGTCGGTTCGGGAGTCAGCTTATCGTGCTCCCCAAGTGCAATATGTAAACGTTGCAATGCACTTTCAACCGTTCTTGCAGTTGTGTAAACAGTGGTGGTCTTTCCATCAGCAGTCAATTGAATTGGAGAAGCGTGTTCGATGACGAATTTGTCCCCGCCCTTGATAGTAGCTGTAGGGTCTGCAGATATTTCATCGTGTTCACCAATCGTTATGGCTTGTTCATCCAGTAGGCGTTGCAGGACCCATTGCTTCGTATGCACAACGGTTTCTTGTCCATTCACAACCACGGATACGCTCTTGGTAGCCGTACCGTACAACAACACCAAAAACATGAAAGTCATTGCGATTGAGATTATAGCCAGGCTTAAAATCAAACGCAAGTTTTCATGCTTCCATCGCAATGCGAAGGACATGCTGGATGATCGTTTTACATGGGTCTCGCTAAAAGAGATACTGCCCACTTCTTCGGTCCTCCTTCAAAGCCTCGCCGCCAGGTTACAGCATGATTAAATTTGACGCGACTAAGGTTTTTAATTTAACTTAACGTGTCGTCCATCAGCAGCTGCTTAGAAACGGCTGCATTCTGGTCGTCCCACCCCGCTTTGCTATTCATCATCCTATGAATTCCGGGCTATGATTAATCGTCCGAAACAGTTAAAAGTCCTTATGGGGACAAAAAGCCAGCAAGAAGAGGACTCTTCTCGCTGGCTTAGTTTGCATAGTAAAAATACACAAATAGCACGAACGACAATCGTTACCTCTCTTACGCTTACGAGGTTAGCTGACGGATTCGGACGTGAGAGTCGCCCTACTCAGACGTAAACTTCCGTTAAACGTCCAAGATTCACCCCTGTTACTCACTCTGTTTACTTCCTCAGCGATGCCGCTTTATAAAGTTAACAGTGGTTCCCCCGTTCCCATAATTGGAACTCAGCGAATGGAAAAATGGCAAATTGGTTATTAAGTTATTATGAAAAGTATATTACGCTGTTAATCTCTGCCTGTAAAGGGATTGACACCTACTAAAAAGGGCTAAATCAATTAAAAATAGCTTATTTTCGAAATAAAACCACTTTTTATCTACATTTATCTCACTATAACGTACGTATACTAAGTTTCTTCGTGTTTTCGCTCTTAAACTAGGCTTCTAAACTAAATTTGTTTATAATTATCAGGTATGAAACCGATGTATAAATTCCAATAAATAGATATTTAGGGAGGCACTGAGATGGGGCTCATATTACAAGTCGACTCTTTATTCGGGGGATATTTACCAAATAAACCCGTTCTTCACGACCTCACATTTTCAATCCGTCAGGGTGAAATGATGGGATTGATCGGACTGAATGGCGCAGGAAAAAGTACGACCATCAAGAACATCCTTGGACTGCTTCAACCACAAAGGGGTTCAGTCAAAATTAACGGTTTGACACTAGCCGAAGATCCGCTGCCTTACCGTGCCACTTATGCTTATGTACCCGAAAGTCCAGAGCTATATGAAGAGCTTACCATTCGCGAACATCTGGAATTAACCGCCATGGCCTACGGCTTAACGAAAGATGACTATCTTGCACGTTCACAAGCGCTTCTCGAGCAGTTCCACATGCAGGACAAGCTCAATTCCTTCGCAAGCCATCTATCCAAAGGGATGAAGCAAAAGGTCATGATTATGAACGCGTTCTTAATCGAACCTTCCCTCTATATCATTGATGAGCCTTTTCTCGGACTCGATCCGTTAGCCATCCGCTCATTGCTCGAATTAATGGTCAAAATGAAACGGCGTGGCGCGTCATTCCTCATATCCTCGCATATTTTGTCTACCATTGAAAAATATTGCGATAACTATGTCGTTCTGCACAAAGGACATATGGTTGCCCAAGGCGATTTAGTCGAATTACGTCACCAAACGGGGCTCCAGCAAGCGTCATTGGACGACATCTTTTATAAGCTTGTAAAAGGAGAACTGGTATGAAAGCAATGGACATGGATACCCGTGCCCTATGGCAGAAGAGATTTGAACATTATATGAAGGAATCCATGGGCTACTTGCAGTATGCAGCGCGCAGTAATTTTTTTGGCTTCCTGTTATTTCTTGTCATCCTTTCTTCCTATTATTATGCAAAAATACTACAGCGCCTTCCGACAGATTATCCTTATCTGTGGATCGTCCTTTTGCTGCTCGTTCCTTTGTTATCCTCAAGCCCGATTCGTACATTAGCGAGAAGCGCGGACCGTATGTTTTTACTGCGCATTGAACATCAGATGGGTCCTTACTTCCGTGGCGGATTCAAGTACAGCTTGGTGCTGCAAGCATTTTGGACATTTCTGGCATGGGTTGTATTATGGCCCTTGTATCATCATTGCCTCGGTCATGACGAACAGCATTTCTTATGGATGCTCGCCTTGCTTCTATTAATGAAGGTAGGCCATTTATTGGCTAGCTGGCAAGAGAGCCGATTCACACATGAACGTGCGAGAAGGGTTTCCGTTAGCTTCCGCTGGATAGCAACAGCCGTGCTGATTTCTCTGCAATTTCTGACCAGCGTTCTCTGGGCAAGCGGGGCTGCTCTTGTACTTACATTGGCTTGGTTAACAGCCACGCATTACGTATCCAAGTACTACATCGGTTGGGACTATCTCATTGCGAAGGAAAGGCAGCAGCAGGCACGGCTCTATTCCTTTTTCAACTGGTTCGTGGATGTTCCACAATTGGGAACGCGAATAACCCGCCGAAGCTGGATCAGCGGGGTCACAAGATTTATTCCTTTTAAACAAGATGCCACCTATCTGTACATATATATGAAAACATTTCTACGTACGGAGTTATTCGCGATTGTCATGCGTATATCTTTGCTGGGCACATTAGCCATCGCAGTTTCAAGCAGCAGCACAGCGCGACTTCTCATCTTCTTTATCGCTATAGTTATTTCCATGGTTCAACTCACGCCACTTGAGCGTTCACACCGCTATACCTTCTGGCTTGAAATGTACCCACTTAACCGTCAGTTGAAAGCCGGCTCCTTAGCCTTCATCATTTGGTCAGCCTTGCTGCTAGAATTATGTATGCTTTCGATTCCGTTATTGATTCGCTCTTCACCTATCTACCTTGTTGTGCCGCTCATCGGTTTCCTCTTTATCTCGCTCACTTGTGGCGTCTTGCTTCGTCGAAAATTTGCAAAGAACGCTTTACTTGAGACCTAACAAGGCGATGGCGTTGTTTGTCGTTATTTCTGCAAGCTCTTCTAGACTCAAGCCCTTAATTTCCGCGGCCGTTTCGGCTACCAACCGAACATAAGCCGATTCGTTGCGCTTGCCGCGGTAAGGGTGTGGGGTCAGGTATGGAGCATCCGTCTCAATTAACAAACGGTCCAAAGGAACTTGCGCCAGCACTTCCTTGGGCTGCCTTGCATTTTTGAAAGTCACAGGCCCCCCGAAGGAAATATGGAAATTCATATCCAGACACTGCTTTGCCGTCTCCCAGCTCCCCGAGAAACAATGCATAATTCCCCCGACTTCAGCAGCTTTCTCTTCTTTTAAAATGGTCAAAATATCCTGATGCGCGTCTCGATTATGAATCACAATCGGCATTTGAAGCTTTCGCGCCAACCTGATTTGCTCGCGAAAGACCCGCTGCTGTACATCCTTAGGCGACTTATCCCAATAATAGTCCAGTCCGATCTCCCCGATAGCCACCACTTTGTCATGTTGACACAACGATTCGATCCATTCCAAATCCCCTGGTTTCATATCAATCGCATCCACGGGGTGCCAGCCTACCGTTGAATAGATGAAATCGTATTTTTCGGCAAGTGCTATTGAACTAGGAATCGTCTCCCGATTAAAACCAACATTCACCATTCTTGTAACACCTGCATCACGTGCGCGTTGTATGACCTCGTCTTGATCTTCCTGAAATTGTTCCGCATTTAAATGTGTATGTGAGTCTGTTAACATGTTCTTCTCCTTACTTCCTCTTATGTATTATTCCTGCTCGCCGAGCATCTCCCATAATTCCGGATACGCAGAAGCATTCAGACGCTCCAGCAGCTCCTCCGGGTAATAGACATGATGCTTGCCCATTTGAAAACCGCTAATAGATTGAACAATCTCTGATCGATGGGTAATTTCGGTTAACGTTTCCTTATGATCCAAAAGCAGAATCGGCAAATTATCCTCCGTCTCACCTGGTCTGTACACATCATAGGATTGATTTGACGGGAAATCAATTTCCATGTAGTAGATCGGATCAAGACCGACTTCAGCCATTACTTTCTCCATTAGCTGAATCATGCGCTGATTTGACTCATCAAAGGTACTATATTTATACAGTTTACGGTCCAAAAATCGTTTGCACATATCAGCAAGGATAGGATCCTTCTCGCTCATCCAAAACGTCAACATCGCCTGCATCACAGACTCGTCCAGAAGCAAATAATCTTCAAGCGAAATCTTATTCTGAATCAGGTGCAGGATTGGATCCGTCATGAAGCCAAATGTGTAGTTATCTTCATATAGATGTTTGGCGCGCGCAAAGATTTTGTGCAGCAGAATTTCCGCACTCCGTGTCACCGGATGGAAATAGACCTGCCAGTACATCTGATAACGTGACATTAGGTAATCTTCTACAGCATGCATACCGCTTTCTTTAACCACAATATGCCCACGATAGGGCCGAATAACACGAAGTATTCGTTCCAGATCGAACGTCCCATAATTAACTCCCGTGAAATACGCATCTCTCAAAAGGTAATCCATCCGATCGGCGTCTAATTGGGACGACACGAGGCTTACAACAATCTCCTCATTATAGGATTTGCAAATGACACCCGCCACTTTTTTGGGGAAATCAGGCGAGACCCGGCTCAATACTTGATTGACTTCCGTATCACCCAGCACGATTTTGCAAGACCAATCCTCATGGCGCGTTCCGAAAGCCTTCTCAATTGAATGAGAGAAAGGCCCATGCCCCAAATCGTGCAACAGCGCTGCACAAAGACAGATCAAACGCTCTTCCTTCGGCCAATCTTCATATTGATTGCGTTCGAACTGGGAAATGATTTTGCGCGTGATTTCGTACACACCAAGTGAATGGGAGAATCGGCTATGCTCGGCACCATGGAAAGTTAAATATGAGGTGCCTAATTGCCGGATGCGGCGCAGCCTCTGAAACTCTCGCGTATTAATCAAATCCCAGATCGTGTTATCCTGCACGTAAATATATTTATGAACGGGATCTTTAAAAACTTTCTCTTCCTTCATTCAATCACAACCTCTCTTTATTAAAATTCTACATCTTTTCGACATTTCACACCATCTTATCGACATTTATGTCGTATTTTGTCGAATTATCTAATACCATTTTTTCATTGTTTATGCCCTCTGAAATGAATTGGCTAATTCCACCTTTTCTCTCATCAAATAGTAATATATTATTTACAAATCCTTATGCCACTTGGTTTTCCCCTTCTTTTCAGCTGTAATAAGATTTCAAAAAATTATTGTCTTCCCGCCCAAACTAGCGAAAATATGGTTGACTATTTTGGGAATGGTTGGTATCATTAGTTTAAGAGATATGTCGAAACATGACGATATTGATAAAATTTTTATAAAATCGAAAGGGGTTTATATATATGATGAAATCTACGGGCATTGTAAGAAAAGTTGACGAATTGGGGCGTGTCGTGATTCCAATTGAACTTCGCCGTACACTAGGAATTGGCGAGAAAGACGCTCTGGAAATTTATGTAGATGGCGAGCGTATCATGCTTAAGAAATATGAGCCTGCTTGTATCTTCTGTGGCAACGCTGAAGGCGTCTCTTACTTTAAGGGAAAAATTGTTTGTCATATTTGTTTAGCAGAAATGCCAACACCTGTGACAAAATAAGAAAAATAGTATATAATAGAAGTAGCACTTATCCTATTGGTAATTCTAACCTTTTTCATATCTCCTCTAATCTCTAATTTGTTGGCTTCGGCCACGGATTAGAGATCTTTTTTTGTCTAGACATTTCCCGCAGCGCCTACCCTCACCCTGATAGGGGAACTACAGGTCGTTATTCTCCTGCTATTTCGTAGATCAGAGCTGAAAACCGTCCAACTCAGGCAGAATAGCACCCTGTAGTTC
>NZ_JBFTQB010000126.1:0-10645 GCF_056398785.1 Paenibacillus sp. 01T422
CGCCTTGAACGCCAAGCGTATTCTGCGCGGTCACGGCAGTAATCACCGACATGCCATAGACGCCCAGTTCTTGGAATGTCTTTAGATCGGCCTGAATTCCCGCTCCTCCTCCGCTATCAGATCCCGCGATCGTCAACGCTTTGTAAATGGACATTTGGTTTGGCTCCCCCTTTCAAATATGTCGTCGTGTAAGACCTTGTCTAACGGACTGAGCTACCTCTATTCGTATCAATTTGGGATGAATTACGATGTAACGGACTGGAGTAGCGCTATTGCTTTGATATGACCTATATCCGGCTAGAATAAGAGCAATAAAAATCTGCAAATAGCGACTCCTCAGTCCGTTAACTCCTTCTCATGCCGCCGAATAGTCGAAATAACGCCTGACAGGTCCGCAAGGAATTTCATCCCATCCCTAAACCCGGCTAAAACCATCCATCGGGCTGCTTGCGGAAGCATAACGCTTCTTCGGAATCCGTCCAGCCTCGAAGCCGGCACGTCCCGCTTCAATAGCGAGTTTCATGGCGTAGGCCATTTTAACAGGATCCTTAGCACCCGAAACCGCTGTATTCAGCAGCACGCCATCCGCACCCATCTCCATTGCCAGAGCAGCATCCGATGGAGCACCAATACCCGCATCGACGATGACTGGCACCGTTGCCTGTTCAATGATGAAGCTCAGGTTAAGCGGATTGATAATGCCTTGCCCTGTGCCAATTGGTGAAGCTCCCGGCATGATGGCATGCACGCCAAGTGCTTGCAGACGTTTCGCCAATAACACGTCATCCGACGTATATGGCAGCACGATGAAGCCCTCTTCCAGCAGCATTTCAGACGCTTTCAATGTTTCAACCGGGTCAGGCAGCAGCGTCATCTCATCACCAATGACTTCTACTTTAATCATGTCGCAAAGCCCGGATGCCTTCGCCAATTTGGCGATACGCACGGCTTCCTCTGCTGTCTTGGCTCCTGCCGTGTTCGGCAGTAACGTGAAGTTCGACACATCCAGCATGGACAAGAAATTCGGCTGGCTCGCCTCAAAAATATTCATCCGCCGCACCGCAAACGTCAAAATCTGCGACTCACTCACATCTACAGCCTGCTTCTGAATATCAAAATTCGGGAATTTGCCTGTGCCTAATAGTAATCTTGAACGAAACTCATATGGACCGATTTTTAACATGGTTAATTATCCCCCTCCAACAAAATGAACGATTTCGATTTGATGTCCTTCAGCTAATTCCGTTTTCATGTGAGCTTCTTTTTGTAAAATGTTGTGATTATGCTCGACAACGAGCATTTTCTCTTGCAGTTCAAAATGTGCAAGCAGTTCTTCAATGGTCCGAATCGTATCCGGAACCTCGACGCTTTGTCCGTTAATGTGCAGTTTCAATGCTGTGCAGCTCCTCTCCTTGTAGTCGCCCGCTTCCTCCCCGCTTGGGTGCTCCCGACAGATCGGGGCAGAAGGCATCCAATTCCGGCTGCAAGTTGCCCACATCCTCACCTGAAACAAGCTGAGCAATGACCTTCCCAGTAATTGGGCTGAGCAATATCCCATTGCGATAATGCCCGCAGGCCGTAAATAGCCCCTCATACGCTGGGACTTTGCCGATGTACGGCATGCCGTCTGGCGTCTGCGGACGCAGGCCTGACCAAGCTTTCTCCCACTCAGCTTCACCGATTGCAGGCATCAATTGCTTCGCTCTTGCCATCAGCTCTGTCAGTCCGGCCAGCGACACCTTGCGGTCGTAGCTGTTCGGCACAACCGTTGCTCCGACGAGCAGCCGTCCTCCCGCTTTGGGCACAATATAGCACCCTGGCGTGAACAGGGTCTTCTGCAGCTCACGCTTCTCGGTGAGAACCGAGAAGCACTCCCCCTTCACGGGATACACCGGAAGGTCGATCCCGCTGCCAGCGAGGAGCTGACCGCTCCACGTCCCGGCTGCCACGACAACGTGGTCGCTATGCAGCGGTCCCTCGCTCGTCATGACGCCGATGACGCGATCGCGCTCCGTCAGCAGCCCATGTACCTGGGCGAATTCTTGCAGCTTCGCCCCGAGCACACGCGCTGCCTGCGCGAATGCCGCCGCCAGCATCGGCGCCTCCACCTGCCCATCTTCGGGCAGGTACAGTGCTCCGCGCGTCGCCTTGCTCAGCGCGGGTTCGAGCTCTGCGGCTGCGGCTGCGCTCAGCCACTCCGCTCTTTCGCCCGCAGCGTGCTGGAGCTTCTCCCGCGCGCGCAGCTCTTGTTCCTGAGCGTCGCTGAGCGCGACGTTCAAGAGCCCTTCACGGACGAGACCGATGTCGATGCCCGTGAGGCTTACTAGTTCCCCGCTCAGTTCGGGGAACATCGCTCTGCTATGCCGGGCCCACTGGAACAGGGGCCCAGTGTCCTCCATCTCGGACTGCGCTCCGAGCATGCCGGCTGCGGCAGCCGAGGCCTCCGTCCCTAACCTGCTGCGCTCCAGCAGCGTGACGGACTGGCCTCGCTTCGCCAAGTGATAGGCGATGGAAGCGCCTATCACGCCTCCGCCAACGATGATAACGTCACTCGTATGCTTCATATCTCTCACCTCTGGTTTCTTCTAGCTGCAATTCTCGGATATAGGCTTTTACCGTTTCCACAGGATCAGCCGCCTCCCAAATGCCGCTCATCACTGCGATGCCAGAAGCTCCCGCAGCAAGTACAGACTTTACTCTAGCGGGTGTCATGCCACCGATTGCGATGACCGGAATCGTGACCTGCTCTGCAACATTCCGCAGTTGTTCGAGCCCTCTTGGCCCAACCCCCAACTTGGAATTCGTCGCAAAAATATGCCCATACAAGACGTAATCCGCCCCCTCCCGCTCGCGCTTCAGGGCTTCCTCTACGCTATGTACGGAGACTCCCGTTCGCTGCACGCTTTGGCTTTGACAGCTCTCTCTTATCGCCAATAGCGGCGGAGAGTTTTCGGGAAGGTGCAAACCTCCAAGTCCAGCAGCGGCTGCCATCCAAGGATAGCCGTTGACATAGAGGGTTTGGGCAGGTACACCCTTTTCCAACAAATACTGTACACCTATAAAAACTTCATCCATCGGTTTCGTTTTCTCGCGAATATGAATGGCAGTGACATAGGGATGAATCTGGACTGCAATCGCCGCCATATCCTTCCAAGCCAGCTTGCCGCTCGATATCACATGCAGCTCGCACTCGGACATTGAAGTCCGCCTCCTCACTTTTTGAACCGTTGTATCAATAGACAAGACACCCGGCAGCGCCAATCAGGACGCAAAAAAACCACTTTTCCTAAGAAAAGTGGTTGTAGGTTGCCCGCATAATAATCATGCAAAAATGAGGCGCCAAAAGTCCGGTTTCCACTTTCCTCCGCTGGTATGACCCAGTTCAGGTTCAAAGGGTTCAGATTGCTCTGTCTCAGCCTTGCGGCGCCCCTAGGGATACATTCGTATTCATTTGTTCATTATCATAACACGGTATCCAGTCGTTGGGAAATAGAAATTTCCATCTCATCTTAACCTAGTCACCCGGCCATATTGCTCTTATAATAGGGAGAACGCTTACCTCGGCCTTTATTACCCATTGTCAGGAAGGATGATCACCTAGATGCTCTCTCAATTGAATCGCCAACTGGAAAAAATCTTGCCCCTCATCACGCCAGTCAGCGTACTTATCGGTGTTTTGCTCGGCAGTCATTTATCCGGTTTTACCTTCTTATCGCCTTGGCTGTTTGCCTTTATGACGTTCTCGGGCAGCATAAGCTCCAGCTTCAAGGAATTTGTGAAAGTTATCGTCCAACCGCTTCCACTCATTACTACGCTGCTGATTTTGCATGTTGGTATGCCGCTGCTTGCCCTTGGGCTCGGGCACACTGTTTACAGCAATGAACCGTTAACTATCACAGGACTCATTCTGGCTGCAGCCATTCCAACAGGTATTACAAGCTTCGTGTGGGTCGCCATTTATCGCGGAAATATCGTGCTGACGCTCTCCATTATCCTCATGGATACCGTTCTTTCACCATTTGTTGTCCCTTATACACTCTCTGCGCTGGTCGGAACGAAAGTCCAGATGGACACTTTTGCCATGATGCAAGGTCTGTTCTTCATGATCGTCGTCCCCTCCTTACTGGGCATGCTGCTCAACCAATGGACGAAAGGCAGAGTTAAGGAGCAATGGAGCGGCCGTCTAGGTCCTTTTTCGAAAATATGCATGGGCATCGTTGTCGCTATTAATAGCTCCGTTATCGCGCCGTACTTGCGAGATTTTAATGCCAAGCTGCTTGGTTTGGCTGGATTTGTACTAGCTCTCGCTTCCCTAGGCTATATCCTGGGATGGATTGTCGCGAAGCTGATGAAGTGGGAGCAGGACGTTGTCGTGGCTCTTACGTTTAACAGTGGTATGCGGAATATTAGCGCTGGCGCCGTGCTTGCTGTAGCGTACTTTCCGCCGCCTGTGGCGATTCCTGTTGTGCTCGGGATGCTGTTCCAGCAGTCGCTGGCGTCGTTATTTGGCTTTCTTTTGAACAGAAGATACGCCCTGAAAAGTGATAGGCCTAATCTGACTGTGAATCGTGCCAAACAAGTTTAACTGGGGAGCTGCCTGCGCAGCTCCTTTTTTATATTTGGAAATAAAAGGAACTTATTGTTCATTCTTCAGTCTAATATTCTGGAGGTGAAGCGCATGCCATTGTTTAAAAAACAGGCTTCTTTTCGAACAGTACTCAGTAGCTATCTCAAAAGTCCTCTGATCTGGTTTTTCATTTTGACAGGAATATTGATTGTGCCTCTTCTAGGCTACCTAGTACTTTGGATATTAGTACTTGGAGAGTAACCGCCATTAAGGAAGCAATAGTTTCCCTATATTAAGTTGGTGGATTTGATCTTCAGTCAGATCTCCCATCTTATTTTTTGCTGTCACACCGTTCAGGACAATTCCATACTTATTTTTTAAGTATTCATGGATATCTTGCATCTCGTCTTGTGTTAATTTGCTTAATTCCCGCTCTCCTTTTAATTGCCCAAGCAGTATTCCTATAACTTCAGCTGCTAAAGAGGTATTGGCTTGAATGCGCGCACTGCCATAGGCCACAGATGAGGCTCCTACGTTTTTGCCTGCTAGAATGACGTTTGCAAATCCTTTGGGAATGAAAGACCGTAATGGCATGCCATATTTATCGGGGTCTCCGCTATGTTGCCCCCAAGTGTGACTCGCTGTTCCCTGGAGATCAATAGGGTAACCTCCAATGCTTACGTTATCCCAGAACATTTTGCCACTCATCAGGTCCGAAGCCTGCAAGACATATTCTGTTTGATAACGGTTATAATCACGAATGTACAAATAATCTGGAAAGCCATTCATTTCAGCCATTTAGCCCGCGAAGAAATACTTCCTTGCTGCTTGGGGTGAATGCTGCTCCGATCTTCCCAAAACCCCACGTAAATTTATCTGTCACCGTAGTGGTTGAACCATATTTATTTTCTATATCTTTTTTGGTTAGCCGATTCGTTTCGCTCTGGAACTTCTCCCAATCTACGTTGCGGAATTTCATCATAATCGTGGCTGCCATATGCTCTTGAGCTCCGCCGAATACAGTCTCAATGCCCGGAATCCGTTCCAATTCAAGGCCACCTATTAACGCGTTGAAATCCGTATTTTCTACCCAATAGTCAGCGCTAATGGTTTTTTCTAATCCTTCTTTTGTAAGATAGGTTATGGACTTTATTTTCTGAGTGCCTGTAACGGTATCCTTTACTCTATCAATGTTGGTTATAGAGACGCCAGATTCAAGTGGTATCCCCTTAATAAGTGAATTGAAATACTGCTCAAATTCATTTGCTTTTCTGATCTCACTATTTTTATAACGCTTAAAAAGCTCCTTAACTCTTCCTTGAAGCAACGAGTGATTTTGGTCATCGACCGGCTCATCCAGAAACTGCATCTGTCCTTGAATGAGCTGTCCTCCTGGATGCTCTCTTGGATCCAGAATAGTCACCGATAACCCTTCGTCGATTGCAGCCCTGGCTAGATAGGCTCCTTCTATTTCTGAACCAATCACAACAACATGTGCTTGGCTAGAACTACGATTCTCTTTTTCCACATGAACTTTCTCCTGATCACAGGCAGCTATAAATAATAGACAAGTAAAAAGCAAACCGATTTCTAATCCCTGATATTTTCTCATCGCTTCCTCCAAATACAAATTATGGATGCTTAATTAATGACGATCTCCTCGCCATAAAGTTCAATCTCATCACACTCAGCCATTTTTAAGCTAACTTTTATCTGCAATTCAGCTTCCCTTCTCTTTTTTTTCATAATTGCGCCGTACAATGAGGTGGAAGATCAAGGATAGGAGTGGTACATAGACATATGAAAATGAAACAAATAGCCGGCTTATGCATCCTAATTCCCGCGTTGCTCAGCGGTTGCGGCAATCAAGCTGCCCCTCAGTCAGCAGCAGCAAGCACAGCGCAGCCTCAACCGAGCGCGCAAGCTTCGGCAGACACGAAGCAGCAAGGACAGAATCGTCCCGCTATGAGTCAGGCGCAAAGACAGATGTTCAGCACCTTCCAAACGCTTCTTATGATGGACAAGGCTGACGGTCTTGCGATTACTAAGGAGCAGGCCCAAGTCATGCTGCCCGTTGCGCAGGATATCGAGACCAAGGCTGAGCTCAGCGACGAGAATAAAACGAAGCTCCTCGAAAAGCTGACGGACGCTCAGAAGAAATTCATCGACGACTCTGCGAACCGGATGGCTAATCGGGGGAATGGCGGCGGGAATGGACCAGGAGCTAGCGGCGGAAATCAAGGCGATGGCACGCGCGGGAATGGTGGCGGACAAAAAGGTGGCAAACCCGACGCCTCAGCTTCACCATCGGCTTCACCGAATGCAGCAGCCGGTTCAGACGGCACGGATGCTGGGAATCAGCCTCGCGAGAACGGCGGCAAAGCAGGCGGCAACCGTCCTGCCGGGGGCAATGGCTTTGGCAATGGCGCGCAAATGAAAGATCCGGGCAAGCAGCTTGTTGAGCTTTTGCAGGAGAGAGTGAAATAAAGCAGCGATTATGCTTTTGTGGAATTACAGAGCCTCTCGATTCATTGATGACAGTTTTGGATAGATGGAAAAACTACCGCTAATCTGCTTAGCTCAGTGGCAGGGAGCGAAATAGCGGTAGGAACTCCAGCTAATGGCCCCTGGCTGGATGAAAATGTGCTAGTTTAGCGAAATTAGCGGTAGAAAATCCATTTAATTGGACAAAAATGGAATAATTGAGGGAAATAGCTGTAGAAATTGGCGTTAAGTACGCGTAATCCCGGTTCCGGAGGGTGCTCCTTTAGTGGAACTACAAGCCGCTAATTATCCAAAAGGCCATCTTTGGGCAGATAAGTGGGAACTGTAGGCCTCTATTTGGTCGTTTTCTGGCTAAATACGCCATCCTGCGGGCAAATAAGACCCTGTAGTTCCGCTTAAGCAGGGAATGTGGTGATTTCGCACAAGTAGCGGCACCTAGTTCCCCAAAGGTTGATCCAAACAGAAAAAGGGCTTCCCGTCAGTAGATTTATCTACATTCGGGAAGCCCTTTTTCTGTTCATGTTTAACCTCTGAGTGCCTGAACAACCTGCTCGGCATCAGCCTCACCGCTGGCCACCAGCTCGACGTGATCGGCAAACATATCACACATATAAACGAACAAGCTCAAAATTTCCAGCACTTCTTCGCTGTCAAAAGGACGCGCAGCCGAAATACTGTACACGTAGCGGTAATGCAGCTCATTATGCTCATTAATGCCAAAATGGCCAATCGGCAATCGCGTGTTGATCTCAAGAAGCACAGAGGCAACCTCATCGCGCTTATCCTCATCAAGGTGAAAAGGAAGCGTACTGTAAATTTGCAGCAGCTGGATCGCAGCGATCTCTTCGTCGTTCAACGGCAAAAAGCTAAAGTGCAGAAAACGTTCCCGCCCTTTTTTATCCTCCTGAAAACCTGCCATCAGCACATGAAGCGGAATCGCTTCTGATTTCTCCAACAAATTGGTGGCAAGGCCTGTCTCATCCAAAATCTCTTTCAAAAGCCCTAACTGCGCGTAATGACGCGCGTGTACATGATCTGGCAGCATATGTGTCCGCCCTCCTACTTTCTTATGCCCATTGCTTCAACTAGGCTGCTGAATCATTTAATCTGATCATTTTTAACTTTCTCACGTACAAATATACTTAGTCCCACAGCTTCAGAGAAGCAGGAAATTCGATAGAGATCCCTCCTGCATGCGAAAGAGCAACAGGCGACATCATTATCCCTGTTGCTCATACGAGATTCACCTATTTGCCGCCTCGCTGCTGAACGACATGCGTTAACTCATGTCCAAGCAGTTCCTGACCTTGATGGGAATCCGGGTTATACCGACCTTCACGGAAAAAGATATCATTCCCTGTCGCAAATGCTTCCGCACCTAACGAAGCATTAAGCTTCGACGACTCTGAATCATTATGGATGTTCACATTGCTGAAATCCGCATTAAAGGCTGATTCCATCTTCGCCTGAATCTGCGCATCCATCTTACTGCCGCTGCCCTGCTTGGATTTAATTTGYGACTCAACGGAAGCCCCTGCCTCAAACGCTTCGCCGTCTGACGATTTCATCTGCAGCTCTTCWTCCTCWGYCTCTCCGCCTTCRCTYCGCTGAACATCAGAAGCTGAAGATCCGCTATTTTCCGAGGCTGCGATCTTATCCGCCACTTCTTTGCCAACTTGATCAGCCTCTTGCTCATAGGCATCTCCAGCCGGTCCAACCGTTAGCTTCGTCTGTACGGACAGCATGCTGCCTACCGCTTTGTTGCCAATAGACCGTTGTATATTCATGAGATCTGCTCCCGCAGATTGCGCGTGTGCATTACTTTTGCTGCGAGTATGATTGTGCAGGGAAGTATCTGGCTGCCTGTTGATACGCGATAGATGCATTGGCATATGAACCCTCCTAGAATGGTAGTACTGAGTAAAATGCCATCAATCGACGGCTTGCGCCCCATCATTATCCGTATCTGAGCGCATGATGTCATCTAATTTCACTATATCATACCTGCGGATCTTTGAGGTTACATTTTGTTTGGTTTTCGATCTACGATGAGCACCGCAATATCATCCGATTGGATAGCGCCATTCGCGAAGCGGTCGACATCTTGGGTAATGTGTTCCAATAACTGTGCCGGCTGGCTGGACAATTCCTTTTTTAAAAGCTCATGAAGTCGCAAGAAGCCGTATTGCTCCTGCCGCCGATCCTCTGCTTCCGTAATCCCATCCGTATACATGATAAGGCGGTCACCCCGGTCAAGAGTCACTTCATTATCCGCATAAATCATGTCGTCCATGACGCCGAGCGGAAGGCCCTTTTTCCCCTTCAGCTGTTCCACATCCCCGTTCTCACGGACTACGTATGGCGGACAATGGCCGCCGTCACTATACTGCAAACGCCCAGTGCCTACATCAAGCACACCGCAGAAAATCGTCGCAAACATTGTAGAATCGTCTTTATACAACTCTTGATTAACGGCCGTAAGAAGCTCTCCGGGCGACATGTCTGGCGACATTTTACCCTTGAGCAAGGTCATCGTAACCGCCATGAACAGCGCCGCAGGAATACCTTTATCCGATACGTCCCCTAAAACGAAAAACAGCTTGTCGTCACCAAGTCGAAAATAATCGTAGAAATCCCCGCCTACCTCACGTGCCGGACGAATATAGGCCCTAGCTTCAACCGTAATCTCATTCGGTTCAACGAGATCTGACCCTGAACTTCCAGTCATGTACAAGCTTTGGCGTGGCAAGAAACCCATTTGAATGTCCGTTGCGATACGCAATTCGCTTTCCATTCGTTCTTTGGCAGCCGTCGTCTTCTCCAGCACATCATAGAGCATCGCATTCTCCAAAGATGCTGCGATTGGATCTGAATCGTCGAATTCACTTCCAAGCTAACATCGAACAACTGCATCGTCCGCTGGAGCTCAAGCTCAGCTGTCTTGCGCCTTCGCTCGCTGAGCTGCCACACGATGCCAATCGCCAAACAAACAAGAAGAAGGGCACCAACGACGATATTCATCAATTACGCCTCCCCAGCTCTTGGGCTCGACCTTGACACTTATTCGTTCGACTAAGAAATAGCATGGATCGCATCTGCTTCCTTGTCATAAATCGAAAAAATGGCACTAAACCCTGACATATCGAATACCTCTTTGACATTCTCATTCATGCGTACAAGCGCTAGCTTGCCTTGAATAACCTTGATCATCTTGGCTGCGGACAGCAAGCTTCTAAGGCCTGCGGAGCTAACATAGTCAAGTCCTTGTAGATCGAACACAAACTTACCATTCCCCTGCTCGACCAGCTTCGAGAAAGCAGCTTCCAAACTCGCTGAGGTATTCACATCAAGTCTGCCATTTAAGCTTAGCAGCACGATATCCCCTTGTATGCTCTCAGTAATATTCATGATATTCCCTCCTCCTGAATGCGTCGTTTTGTCATCATCAGTACATTTTCTTCATTTAGACGCTCATAGCGGATATCATCCATCACTTGTTTCACGAAGTGAATGCCCAGACCACCAATGCCACGCTCGTCGATACCAAGATCAACACGAGGGCTTTCCCTGAGC
>NZ_JBFTQB010000127.1:0-12789 GCF_056398785.1 Paenibacillus sp. 01T422
TTAAGCTCCCATCGAGCACTAGCTCACCATCTTGGGGCGCCAGCCGCTTGTTTGCTCTCTGAGAGCACCAGCCCGCCGGCTTGCTCCGTGTGAGCATCAGCCCGCTGGCTAACGGACTGAGATAACCCTATTTGTCACTTTTGGGCTAGGATTAATATCTAACGGACTCAGGTGCCGTTATTGAACAAGATCTTGCCCAAAACAACAGCAAAGACCATGAATAACGGCTCCTCGGTCCGATAGCATCGCAAATCCAGCTGGATTTGCCCAAATAACGGCTCCTGAGTCCGTAACAGAACAGTCGCTTACACGGCAGCTGATGAACTGCTGTTTGGTGGGACGAGGACTTACGGCTGAGCGCTTACTGATGGGAACAAGGAGCTGATGGCTGAGAGCATAATGGTGTATTCATGGCACTTTAACTAGCTGATTACTATAGTCGATGTTTTCCCTCGGACTATTAAGCTCCCATCGAGCACTAGCTCACCATCTTGGGGCGCCAGCCGCTTGTTTGCTCTCTGAGAGCACCAGCCCGCCGGCTTGCTCCGTGTGAGCATCAGCCCGCTGGCTAACGGACTGAGATAACCCTATTTGCCACTTTTGGGCTAGGATTAATATCTAACGGACTCAGGAGCCGTTATTGAACAAGATCTTGCCCAAAACAACGGCAAAGACCATGAATAACGCCTCCTCGGTCCGATAGCATCGCAAATCCAGCCGGATTTGCCCAAATAACGGCTCCTGAGTCCGTAACAGAACAGTGGCTTACACAGCAGCTGATGAATTGCTGTTTGGTGGGATTCATGGCACTTTAACTAGCTGATTACTATTGTTGATGTTCTTCCTTCGACCTTTAGCGACGTGAGCTAAGAGCTGAGCAGCAATTCGTGGAAAGGGGGGCGGAAAACTGAGTTGCCATAGGCGAAATCCATGGCCATTTCCTCACTTCTGCCATTTTATTCTACTACCAAACAAAACTTCTACGCCTTACTAGAGTCTAACTTAATAGAATGCTGCAAAAGAAAGGAAATATTGTCGAATGAAACGAACAAAAAAGCTGTTAGCCCCTAGGACATTAGCTTTAATTACGACGGCTGCTTTAACTTTTGGAACAGTTCCAGTGCTGGCTATCCCTGCGTATGCAGCAGGAGTATCGCATTTGGATGAAGTGCGTGTTGCCTTATTCATAGATTCTGCCAAATATAAATTAATAGAACCGGTTACCACGCTCAGCTCGACAGGCGGAGTCGATATTAGTATACGTGGTTCAGCAGGTGTGCCCGAACAACTATGGCTTTCCGTGCAAGATAGTACCATCCGCACGTCGCTAGATCAGTACAGTGTCATGATGCTGGAAACGACGGATTTTGCTGCTGCTAAAGGCTTAAGTGCGAAGCTTGCTACGATGTCAGCAGATGGTTATGTGCTAAGTCGGGTGAAGCAAGGGAAAACGGTGTTCCAGGTATTCTACGGCAGCTTCCCTACGAACGAAGCAGCAGAAAGCGCTTCAACTCAAGCGATTAGGGATGCAACTGTAGCTGCGTTCACGAAGCAAGCTCCCCCTGTGGTAACAGGGCMGCTTCACTTAAGTGCGGGTGTGTTTGCGTCAGAGACTGCTGCATTGCAGCAAGCGGCTATGTATACAGGAGCTGGAATTCAAGCGGACTTGGCGTTGCAAGAAGATGGGACAGGAAAACCAGCTTATAGTGTATGGATTGGCAACGAAGCAACTCCTGCCCAGTTAGAAGTGGTGAAGCAGGCGGCTATGCGAGCGGTTCCCGCAGTACCTTTGCAAACCGCGAATACTAAGGCATCCTATCTCATTCGCAAATCAGACGTAACGGCGTCGCCGAATGGAACCACACCCGTCCCACATTTCGCAGCAGGAACAGGTCAGCAAAAAACGTTGATTCACCCCAAAAGTGAAGCGATCACCGTGAAAGAGAAAGCAGACCGCAAGTATCGTGGCGACATGGAAATAAGTACATATCAGAATAAATTAGCATTGGTGAATGAAGTGCCGATGGAGTCATACTTATATGGCGTGTTGGGAGCGGAGCTTAGCTCTGGATGGCCGGCAGAGGCGTTGAAGGCCCAAGCGGTTGCTGCCCGCACATTTGCTATCAAGCAGGGAAATAAATATGAAATCGCTCAAGTGAYGGATACGACGCTAGATCAAGCTTATTACGGTATGCAAAAAGAATTCGCAGCTGGCAATCAAGCGGTTGATGCCACGAAAGATGAAGTTATTTCAGACAAAAGCGGTTTGATTTCACCTGTGTTCTCATCGAATTCCGGTGGGAAGACAGCAGATCCATCCGAGGTTTGGGGAAATCCTGTGGGTTATTTGCGCAGTGTGGCTAGCCCTGATCAGGGAGCGGAAAATGGCAAAGCAACCTGGTACCGCATTCAATTGGCGGATGGCAGGTTGGGCTATGTTTCGGCTGAGTATTTGAAAGATAGCGGCCAGAAGGACAAAAACGGTACTCCCTACTATGAGTCTACCGATCAAAACGTAAATGTTCGTTTGGCGCCGTACGTGGACAATACAGCGAATCCCTCAATCGATCAACTTGCGGCTAAGGAAAGAGTACTAGTTGTAGGTCAGGAAAAAGAGTCCAATGCCTACTCATGGATGAGGGGCCCTTATACAGCGAGTGAAATGAAAAGTAAATTAACAGCGGCAGGGGTTTCGGTTAACGGAGATCTAACATCACTAGAGATATCTGCACGAGGCCCTTCTGGAAGGGTTACGGAGCTCAAAGCGAATGGCGTTGTGGTGAAAGTGCCATATCCTGATGCTCTGCGCACTGTGCTTGGTGGCTTGCCCAGCACACTGTTTGAAATTGAAGGAGCAGGCAGTTATACTGGTAGTACCCCACAAGGAACGAATCTGGCGATCGTGGGGGGAGGAAGTGCCCAAACAGGCACTATCAGCGCCGACTCCGTCTATGTGCTCTCCGGTAATCAATCGCAGCCCACTGTACTAAACCAGACGGATTTGACAGCATTAGGCACTACAGGATTGGCTAAACCAATGGATAAGTCCGGCACACCAGGAACTCCCAGTACACCTTCCGTTACACCAGTGCAAGGCAGCAATCAATTTGTCTTCCGCGGCACAGGCTACGGTCATGGCTTAGGGCCGGGGACTTGCTCGTGATGAATGATACACGAGTCATTCCAGCACGGCTCTTTGGCGTGAAGAAAGACACGGGAGCTAAGGTTGAACTTTTGCTTTTGAAACAGCTCGGCGAAGATCGCTGGGAAGCTCTGGTAAAGCCAGGGAAGCGTATGCAGCTGGGGGCTGTAGCCGTTTTTGGCATCAACCAGGATGGTGCGCAAGATGAAGAGCCGCTATTGACGGCGGAAGTCGTTGAAGTTGGAGATATGGGAGCACGCGTGCTTCAATTTAGTTATAAGGGTATTTTCAATGAAATTCTGGATCGATTAGGAGAAATGCCCCTGCCTCCTTACATTAAGGAGCAGCTGCCTGAGAGGGAACGCTATCAAACTGTGTACGCGAAGCACGAGGGCTCAGCCGCGGCGCCGACGGCAGGCCTTCACTTCACTGAGGCTTACTTGGATAAGCTGAAAGCGAAGGGAGTTCGTCTCGCGTTCGTCACTCTGCACGTGGGTTTAGGAACGTTCCGTCCGGTGTCTGTAGACACCATTGAAGAGCATCAAATGCACGCGGAATATTATGTGCTTTCTGCTGAAACAGCAGCGGCGATCAATGAAACCAAAGCAAAAGGTAACCGCGTTGTTGCTGTAGGAACGACTTCTGCACGAACGTTGGAAACCGCTGCAGGTCTCAGCCGTGAGCAAGCAGGAGCCGAAGCTGGCGGGCAATTCATTATTCAACCCTCACAAGGATGGACGAGTATTTTTATATACCCAGGTTATACCTTTGGGGTTGTGGATGCTCTTTTAACGAATTTTCATTTGCCGAAATCAACCCTGCTTATGCTGATTAGCGCTCTAGCCGGGAGGACGAATGTGATGCAGGCTTATGAAGAAGCTGTTCGAGAGCAATATCGCTTTTTTAGCTTTGGGGACGCCATGCTTATTTACTAGAAGAAACAAAGACTAGAGGAAGTTTAGAATAGGAAGTGGATGTAATGGCAGCAGCAGTAACGTACGAACCGATTAAAACTTGTAAACAATCCGGTGCCCGCTTGGGTCGGGTTCACACCCCGCATGGAGTCATTGAAACACCGGCTTTCATGCCGGTAGGCACGCAAGCTACGGTGAAAACAATGAGCCCAGAAGAGTTGAAAACGATGGATGCTCAAATTATTTTGAGCAATACGTATCATCTATTCATTCGTCCTGGTCATGAAATCGTAAAAGCCGCGGGCGGATTGCACAAGTTCATGAACTGGGATCGCCCTATTTTAACAGATAGCGGTGGGTTTCAAGTGTTTAGTCTGAGCAACATGCGCAAAATCACCGAAGAAGGCGTTACATTTAAATCGCATCTGAACGGTGACAAGCTTTTTCTCTCGCCTGAAGTAGCGATGGAGATACAAAACGCCCTTGGTTCTGATATTATGATGGCTTTCGATGAGTGCCCACCGTTCCCGGCAGAGTACGATTATGTGAAGAAATCATTGGAGCGTACGACACGTTGGGCAGAGCGTTGTTTGAAAAGCCACAGACGACCGGAAGACCAAGGATTATTCGCAATTATCCAGGGTGGGATGCACGAGGACCTGCGCAGAATGAGCGCGGAGCAGTTGACTTCCATGGATTTCCCGGGGTATGCTATTGGTGGACTGAGCGTTGGAGAGCCTAAGCATTTGATGTATGAAGTACTCGATTATACAACACCTTTGATGCCGGCTAACAAACCACGTTATCTGATGGGCGTGGGTTCACCCGATGCTTTAATTGAAGGCGCTATCCGCGGGATCGACATGTTCGACTGCGTACTTCCCACAAGGATCGCCAGAAATGGGACTTGCATGACAAGCGAAGGCCGTCTTGTGATTCGGAATGCGAAGCATGCGACTGATTTTGGCCCACTGGATCCCAAATGCTCGTGTTATACCTGCACAAATTACAGCAGAGCATATATTCGTCATTTAATTAAAGCGGATGAAACTTTTGGAATCAGATTGACTACGATTCATAACCTTCACTTTCTACTACAGCTTATGCGTGACGTAAGGGGGGCCATTATGGAAGATCGCTTGCTCGATTTCCGTGATGAATTCTTTGCATCTTATGGGCTGAATGATAATGAAAGAGGATTTTAAGAGAGGAGGATACCTATGTTTCTATTGGCTGAAACTGCGAATACTGGAGCGGTAGGATATTTGTATACATACGGGCCGTTAGTGCTCATGTTCGTGGTTCTCTATTTCTTACTTATTCGTCCACAGCAAAAAAGACAGAAAACACGTAATTCAATGCTGGGCTCTTTGAAAAAAGGAGATAAGGTCGTTACGATTGGCGGTCTTCACGGAACAATTATGGAGATCACTGACGACATTTGTGTGCTTCGTGTCAACGATGCAACGAAAATGACTTTTGATCGTTCTGCCATCAATGCTGTTTCACAAACAACAGCAAAGGAATAAAATAAAAAAGCGAGAACCTTCATCAGGCTCTCGCTTTTTGTTTGGGTTTTAAAGCTCATTGTTTTTCAATGATCGTTTAAGCAGCGCTTGTTCGCCAAGAATCAGACGCCCTTCGGAAATGCGGAGTCCCAATCTTGCGGCTACAACACCGAGCACAACACCGGCACACATGTCGGATAACCAATGGATACCCAGATAAAAAATGGTGAAAATGATAAACGCTGAGGAAATCGGCACGAAAATTTTCCAGAATGTACTGCGGCTTTTCACGGCAATGACAGCCATCGATACGGAGATCGACGTATGCAAGCTAGGAAAGCAATTATCGAGTCCCGATAGAGGGCGATAGTCCTGCTCGAAGGTTGGGAATACATCCAGAATTAGCAGCTTAACACTCGGATGAAACGACCATACTTCGTTAACTGGAAAAAACAGATAAAACGGAATGGCAACCATATAGTTGAACATGAGTGCGTAACAAATCGCGTAGAACAGTTTATAATTTTTCTGGAATGTATAAAGGGCGATGGATGTAATCATGACGGATGGAAAGATCACGACATAGAAATAACTGCTTACCACTGTCAATATATCATTATGGAAGAGATGTTGAATCGCTGAAACAAAGTTTCCTTCTATGCTATAGATAGATTTGGTAAAATCAGCTTTATAGTCAATTCGTTTTTCGACCCACATCTCGAGCTTATTAAAAAAGAGGATCGTGATGAGAGCTGCGAAGTGGATTAAGTATTTCCGTGAAGTGAATATCTCTTGAACGAAGCTTCCGGCGATGACGAACGGGTTTTTTCGTGTCGCGGCAATTAGAAAAACAATGACAGTAATTACTATATAGACCGTTGCATGTGTCATAGACTGAAACGGGCTCATGGTGATTTCCCCCTAATATTGGAAATTATTGCGAATATAACTATGATATTATACCACAATCAAAGGGGGATGGTGATATTTTCACGGAAACGTCTTATTTCTTCGTGTTAACGCCAAGGATGCCTCCAAGTGCTCCTGCTGCAAATAAAATACCGAGCAATTGCAGGGATTGAAGATTAAGTCCTGCGTCAAAAGCTAGAAAGCCAACCAAGAAAATAAGGATAAAATAGACGAATCCGACGAGTCCCCCGTGGTACCAGCCGCGGTTACCAGCTCTTTTGCCTGAAACCCAGCCTCCGATAAACAGCGCTGCAGTGTGGATAATTGTAGTTAACGTATGCAAGGAGCTCTCTTGTGTGCTAGTTAGCAGCAAAAATAACGATGTTACTATTGTCCCAATTGTCATCATGCTTAATGAATAGGCAAGTCCGGAAAATAAAGGAGATGTTATTCGAACCTGACTGACCGTTTTCATGGGGTTCATAGGCACCAATCCTTTCGTATATTCGTTCTTTTCATTATCATCATTGTATGGCCAAGCACATAGAATTAGTACAGACTGTTCAAAGGGAAGGTGAATAATTATGACGGAATTTTCTCAAGGACCGGCTCTGTGGCAGGCTGTTGCAGCTCTTATTATTTTTGTTGCCGCTTATGTTTGTATCTTGATTGAGAAGTGGGACCGTATGTATACGGCGCTTGGAGGGGCAATGCTGATGCTCCTGCTGGGCGTTATTCCGATTGGAAAGGCTTTTACAACCTACGCAAATTGGCATGTTCTTATATTTCTTATTAGTTTATTTGTGATTGCTGGCCTTTTTCAGAAAACAGGACTTATCGCTTTTGCTGCTAGTAAAATTATACGCGTGTTTCGGTTACAGCCCTTTACGATACTAATAGGTTTGTCGATGCTGGCGGCTGTAACTTCTGGCCTGTTAAACGCTTTGCTCGCCATTGCTGTTATCGTTCCGATACTGCTCAAAACAACAAAGATGATGAAACTATCGCCTGTTCCTTTTCTAATTGCTGTGCTGTTATCCGCGAATCTAGGTGGATCAGCAACACTTTTGGGAAATTGGTCCAATAGGATGATTGGTGCAGCCGAGCATATAACAACGGGTGAAATGCTTATGAAGATCGGACCGCTTGTTATTCTCATGCTGGCCATCGTGTACCTCGCGATTTGGTTTCTCTATGGAAGGAAAATGATTATCCCAGAAACGTACAAGCGGGAGGTTCTTAGCTTACAGCCCGATGCTTACTTAACGGAAGATCGTGTCCAGTTTGTTGGTGGTTGTATCATTTCCGGAGCAACATTACTGGCTTTTTTATTGCAAGGTATTCTGGGCTGGCAAGCATCCTATATTGCTGCAGGTGGAGCAGTAGCGCTGCTCGCGCTCAACTACAATGACGTAATCGAGCTAATTAAAAAGAGGGACTACCGCTCCGTCTGGAGTGGGATACTCGAAACTCAAGGCTTGTTTTTCCTAGGATTGTTTATCATGGTTGGTGGATTAACGTATGCCGGGATATCGGGATTCATCGCTGTCAGAGGATTAGAGTTGAGCCAAGGCTCTGTTTCATTCTTGTCTATCCTTTTGTTATGGCTAACTGGTTTTGGATCATCGGTTGTGGATTATGTACCCTATACCGCGGCTATGATTCCGGTGATCGAACATTTAGGAACGGAAATACAGAGTTTTTCCCAAGCATCCATCCAGCCTCTGTGGTGGTCAATCATTGTAGGTACGGCCATTGGAAGCGGAGTTACACTCTTCGGTTCGATTTCGAACATGTATGCGGCTGCGCTCACCGAGCAAGAAGGAGGAGGGCTGAATTCTCGCAATTATTTCATGATTGCAGGGCCTATTTCCTTGGTTTTATTCATCGTAGCTACAATCTATTTCAAGTTATTTCTGTTGTAATTCCCAACAATTGAATACGTAAATTCTGCATGATGAAGTGCATGAGCGGTCAGAATACCAGTGAACTCCGAGAACAAGCAAGAAGCTTAGATCAGGGAGGCTATCGATGGATATTCTGACCATTTTTTTACGTACCGTGCTGATCTACTTTGTCGTTTTTCTAATGCTCCGCCTCATGGGAAAACGGGAAATCGGGAAGTTATCGCTGTTTGATCTGGTGATTTCGATTATGATTGCAGAAATTGCTGTTTTCGTGCTTGAAGATGTAAAGAAGCCTATTATGGATGGGATTGTCCCGATGGCGACACTGGTGCTCATCCAAATCTTCATCGCCTATGTAACGTTGAAAAATAGGAATCTCCGCGTTTTATTTGACGGGAAACCTAGCGTTATTATCAAACAAGGGCTGATCGACCGTGAGGAAATGAAGAAACAYCGTTACAATCTGGATGATTTGATGCAGCAGTTAAGGCAAAACAAGATCATGAATGTCGCGGACGTGGAGTTTGCCGTTCTTGAGCCTTCGGGGAAGTTAAGCGTAGTGGAGAAAAGCTTGAAAGCTAAGGAGACAGAGACAGCGATTGACGAACAAGGCCTTAAAGGCACGATTCGTTATGAAGGTCTTCCGCTGCCTCTCATTATGGATGGCAAAGTACAGGATGATAATTTAGAGAAAATTGGAAAAACGAGATTTTGGCTAAAAAATCAGCTTCAATTCAAGGGAGCGCGCGATTTCAAAGAAGTATTTTACTGCTCCATTGATCACAGAGGCAGAATGTTTCTTGACCGTAAGAGATAGGCTAACGGATAATCTTTTTGCCCATGTTCAGAATCCGGGTTAGATCCTTCAAACTAATCAATCGAAAAACCGTAATGGAAAACATATAAACGATAAACCCTACGAGTGATGAGGTTATAAAACGAAGCCATTCAACTGAAGTCCACGGGATATACATGATGAAGTAACAGCATAGACCTGAGAGGGCCATAGCCGCTCCAATTTTCCCGAAATCACTGCCCTCCATACGAAACTTCAGCAAGCGCACAACACTGTTCCAATGCAGGAGCGTAACCAGCACGATATTTACATTGATGGCAAAAACAGCTCCTTGAATACCAAGCTCTGGCTTGCTTGCCAGCCAATAAATAAGAATAAGCTTGACGGTAGAGCCTATTAAGGTATTAATCAATGCGGATCCGGGTTTGTTCAAAGCTTGCAAAGTCGACTGCAGGGGTGCTTGGAAATAGATGAATATGGCAATAGGAGCCATCATTTTCAGCATGACACCCACATCGGGTTGATTGTACATATACCTACAGATGGGCTCAGCCAGCACGAACATGATGACAGCGAAGGGAGCACCTGTGACCAAAGCAAGTTTTAAGGATTGATGCAGGCGGGCATGAATGGTTTTCATATCTTTGCGAGCAGCGGCTTCACTTAAGGAAGGGACGAGCGAGACGGATAAAGACATTGTCAGTGCGCTTGGCAGCAGAATGATAGGGATAATCATCCCTTGCAACGCACCATACTGCGCTGTTGCAAGCGAAGTGGCGATGCCTGCGATAGCTAGACTTTGTGCAATTAGTATAGATTCGAACAAATAGGAGCTTGCCCCAATTAATTTACTGCCCGTAATCGGGATGGAAATGCGCATAATGCGCTTGAAATTAGCCATCGCCCCATTCGTTTTCGATGTGCCGATTTGGGCGGCAGGTATTTTCGGGGACGATTTCTTATCATACTTGAAATGGATGGCCAGGACGGCTAGTCCGCCGATTTCACCGGCAAGAACGCCTACCATAGCGCCAGCGGCGGCATATTCGATCCCGTAAGGGATCATTACATACGAGCAAACAAGCACCATCACAATGCGAATCAATGTTTCCATGATCTGAGAGGTTGCCGTGGGAATCATATTCTGTCTGCCTTGAAAATAACCGCGATAAACAGCGGAGACCCCGATAATCGGGATCATTGGACTCATGCACAGGAACGTGTAATAAACGCGTGAATCGGTTAACAGATGGGAGGTGATCCAAGAAGCTCCTGCGACGCAAGCAATTGTAAATAGGATGCTCAGACTAATTGTGATCACTAAAGAAATTCGAAGAATACTGCGAATTCTCGATTCATTCTGCTCGGTTTCGGCCTCGGCAATCAGCTTGGCAATCGCAACAGGGATTCCTCCTGTTATGATCGTCAGAATGACGGAGAGGAAGGGCCAACCCATATGATAAATGCCAATGCCTTCTGCGCCGATGACACGCGGCAAAGTAATTCTAGGTATGAAGCCGAGAATACGGTTCAAAATGCCTGCGGCCAAAAGAATCATCGTGCCCCTGATAAATGACTGCTTGGTCATGCCATACCCTCTTCCGATACTTGTCTTACCTTATGAATATGCGAGAGTTGGTCAAGCTCATGCTAACATTTTATGGACAGGTCAAAGCTAGGCAGGAAATAGGCAGGTGAATATCGAATAAGATGACGAGTTAACCATGATAAACTGACCTTAGGAGGATCTCTCTATGAATGGAGAAGATAATGATCAAGTTCCTCATCATCCTGAGGACAAGGCGAATACACAGCAAGAGGAAAGTGAAAGTGAGTCAGCCCCCGATAATGTAGACGAGGAGGAAGCTGAAGTTGCACTTTCTGATCTTGAACTGAATGAGGTCATTGAGAATCTATGTTTGAGCAAAGTTGAAGAATTTGTACTGCTTGGCTATGAACATGTCACTGGAAAAGAGATCTGGGATTGTGTGAGTGACAAATACCGTAAAACGGGAGTCCCTTCTCTACATCAAATCGTGAATGACATTTTATCACTGAAATCGACCCAGTTTATGAACTGGATGACGATAAGCATGTATAAAGGGGCCCAATTCTAAGAATAGGGCTTATTTTTTCATGTAACGACTTAAATTGACTCGATTTTCAGACCTGTATATAATAGGCATATTGAGTATCGAAGGGAGACAAGCAAGAGATGCTGGATTGGAAAAGAATATCGTTCTTTTTTCTAACGGTTGTTATTGTTCTCGGCGCAATCGGAGCAACAAGCCCTAGACTTGTAGAACGAATCAAGCTTGGATTGGATTTAAAAGGCGGTTTTGAAATTTTGTATACCGCGGAGCCTCTAACGGCTGGGCAACCTTTAACGAAGGAAACGCTTACGCAAGCGGCTGAAAGTCTTGCCAAACGGGCTGACACCCTTGGCGTAGCAGAGCCTGAAGTCAACACAGAAGGATCAGATCGGATTCGTGTGCGTTTGGCGGGCGTTGAGAACGAGGAAGAAGTTAGAAGCTTGATGTCCAAGCCATCTGTGCTTACCTTCAGAGGTCCGGATGGGACAGTTTACATGAATGGTACTGATTTCGTGGAAAACGCAGCGAAATTAAGCTACGATCCGAATACGAAACAGCCGATTGTAGAAATCAAAATGAAAAGCAGAGAGAAATTCAAGGAAGTTACGACAAAGCTTGTTGGCAGCACCTTGTCCATCTATTTGGATGATCAAGTGCAATCGACGGCATCTGTTAATTTCCCAATCGACAGCGATTCCGCTATCATTACACAAACAAGTGTAACGGAAGCGACTAAAGTAGCGAAAATGATTAACTTGGGGGCAATGCCGCTAAAGTTAACCGAAAAATATATTCAACGTGTTGATGCGACGCTTGGACAAGCCTCCTTGCACCAAACAGCGCGAGCTGGTTTGATTGCATCGATCCTGATTTTCCTCTTCATGGTCCTGTATTATCGTGCACCGGGACTAGTTGCAGCTTTCACACTAATTACCTATGTTTGGGTTCTTCTCGCGGTCTTCGACTTTATGAATGCAACCTTAACGCTGCCGGGTATTGCGGCCCTTGTACTCGGAGCAGGTATGGCGGTTGATGCGAACATTATTACATACGAAAGAATCCGTGAAGAAATTCGCGCGGGCAAGAGCATCCTTTCCTCTTTGAAAGCAGGCTCCAAGCATTCCTTCCGTACAATCATGGACGCTAACGTTACGAACTTGATTGCCGGTATTGTTCTTTACTATGTAGGGAACGGCGCAATTCGCGGATTCGCGGTAATCACGATGTTAAGTATTATTATCAGTGTCTTAACAAACGTTATTTTCTCCAGATGGCTGCTTCATCTGATCATACGAGGCAACTTGCTCAAAAAGCCAAGTTATTTCGGTGTGAAGGAGGCAGAGATCCGTGGACTCTAAGAACAAGTTTGATTTTGTAAGATCACGCAACAGATTTTTTGGTATTTCGATTGCTCTTCTTGTTGTAGGATTAGTTGTCATGCTGATCTCGGGGATGAACTTCGGGGTCGATTTCAAAGCTGGAACGAATATCGATCTGGTCGTAGGCAAGCAGTTGGATAA
>NZ_JBFTQB010000128.1:0-13491 GCF_056398785.1 Paenibacillus sp. 01T422
CTTTACAGCGGTAATAACTGCTGATCCGATTTTCCCGTCTCCCGTTACAATAAGACCGTCATCAACAAGCCTTGTTAAGGCATCCGTAGAACCCGACAACTGTTTGTCGCTGATCTTGTCCCCGCCGTCCGGCTTGTCCGGGAAAATATGAACGAAGTCACTCTCCAAGATCGACAGGTGGTACTGTATCGTATCCGCACCTACCTTGATATCGGAATACCCCGCCGAGGACGCATGAGCTCCCGCTGAACCAGCTAAGGTCATGCACACGATTACCGCCAAAGCAATAGCCAAAAAGCTCTTATAGATGTTGGTCACGGTTCTATCACGCATGTGTTTCATTTCGTTCCTATCCCCTCATTCATCTTCATCAACTAATCTTGCTCATTCGAACCTTAACTTGCCTCTCCTCCCCATGAGCTTCGCTTGCTACCTGCCCAATCATATCGGGGGGCCGCCGCCTTGCCTATACACATGATTTTCGATCCTTCTCCATTGTTTCGATTGGTTTTTTAAGCTTTTATGAACCGCCGAATCACTAAAAATGCAAAGCTTCCAAAAAAAAGCCCATACCCTTACTTAAGATAATGGTCTACAATTAAGTGTATATAACTCGCCGGAAGTCAACAGCGTAACGATCAAAGGGGCCTGCGACTTATGACTATTTTTTCGATCAATAAATCACTGTTTCGACATGTACTAACCAGCTTTATCGTTCTGATTCTGATCTTCTCCTCTTTTAGCCTGCTCATCTTCTGGATGCTAAAAAGCCACCTTCGCAGCGAGATGATCGAACAGAATCACCTCACTTTGCAAAAAGTGGCGGAGCGTTATCAGTTTCAGTTAGATAAGATCAAAGAGGCCCTTTTCAAACAATTCACAGATAAAGATGTCATTGCCCTTAACAATCAAGTGATTCTTAAGAAAGATGCCGAGACACTGACCACTCGTCCCGTTGTTCTGGACATCCAAAGTATCGTGGGTGATACAGAGCTATATCTGGATAATATGATCCTTATGTTTCGTTCAGCGAATCTGGCCATTAATAAATTTGGTCCGGGAACGACTAATGAATTGTTTGCAGCTCTATATGCCAACAAGCCATATCCGGTTTCTTATTGGCAGTCACAGTTTCAACGCACAGAGAACTTCGTGCTTCATCCAGCCGCAGACTTCGGGGCTACCAGCGCTGATCCAACAGCCAAAGCATTGATTCCTTATTCCATCAAGCCTTCACTGGCTGATAATATGTTGATCGCCATGATCGACGCAGACCGTTTGCGGGACGCGATTCTAAGGGAGAATCCCCATCTAGATTTAACCATCGTAGGGCCGGGACAAGACCTCATCTATCAGACCAATCGTAGTGGAACTAAGCTGCCAGAGTCGTTATTGTCGTATCCACCCACCGATCGTGCGTATCTACTGGAAAAAGGGATTTATTATGTCGATTATCAAAATGAAGACAGCATGCATTTCATCATGAGGGTTACCAATCCAGATTTCGCTGCCAAAATCCTTCGTCTGGATAATCTCATGATCATCCTGCTGGGTATTTCGATCTTCATCGCTTTCGTTGTCTCGATCTTTTTCAGCAAACGAATTAACAATCCTGTCCGCCAGCTGCTGAAGGAAAAAGGTCAAATTCAGCAGGAACTGAAGGATCAACAGTCCGAGCTGACCAACTATCACTTCATTAATAAGTTGAAAAATATCAATCTTGAATCGGGTGAATGGCCTCACATTCAGGGTACAGAGGAAACCTATACTATCGTGCTCTATGAGCTTCGCTTTCGAGCAGCCGCTTTTGTAGAAATCCCGCTGAGCAGGGAGCAAATCTCACAATCGGTTGGAGCGCATCTCAAACAGTTTGCAGTTGAAACTATTCCTGAGTCTCATACCTTCCAGATTGAGCATCATCAGTTTCTGACTGTTTTTCCCGGCAATGAAAGGGAACGTATCCTGGCCATGCTCGAGCAGTTGAAGCAGGTTCTGGATCAAGATAGACGCTACTGTTTAGTAACAGCGGCCGTTAGTGCTGCGTTTGAACATTCGATTCAGTTTGGATATGCCTACCGCCAAGTCAACGAAATGGCCATGCAAGCCAGACTGCTGAATGAAACACAAACGGTAACCGAGTTCCGCTCGGATCGCTCTACTTATGTCTTAACTCTTTCGCAGGAGCAGGACCTAACCGCAGTTCTGAAGGCAGGCAAGGAGCAGGAAACACTGGATCTCTTCCTTCCATGGCTGCAGGAGCTTGACTACAAAGAAGCATCTGTAGATGCATTTAGGCATATGACGCTTGCTGTGACTGATAAGGCTAAGATGGTGCTAGAGCATTACAAGGTTCAAACAGAAACCTTATGGCAGCTTAAGCCCCTCCTGCTTCAGCTAGACGAATGCTGCACACTCGAGGAATATCAATTAAGCTTCCAGGCTTATTTCCGCGCCGTTACCCAGATTATCCGCGAGAAAAAAGAAGCCCACGACCCTATCGTTGACCGTGTTCTGCGTGTGATTCATGAGCAATTCGCTGAGGATCTCTCACTCGATGTGCTGGCCGATCAATTGAATTTAAGCACTTCCTACCTCTCGACGTATATCAAAGAGAAGACGGGTGCCAACTTCATGGAGCATCTGCATGACCGAAGAGTGAGCAATGCGAAGGAATTACTGCATTCGACCGATTTGAACATTCAAGAAATCAGCATTCAAGTGGGTTATCGCAACATCTCTTCGTTTAATCGGATGTTCAAGAACCGGACAGGCTCATCCCCCGGCGAATACCGGAAAACAAAACTATAGGAAGAAATGCTGTAACTAAAAAGCATCCCTAATCTATAACAAAAAAGCACCCCTAATCTATAACAGAAAAGCACCCCTATTCGGGATGCTTTTTTGGTTTAATTCAATATTTGATTATACGCCGCTATCTTGGCATTAATTTCGGCTGCTGCCGCATCAAGTGCTGCCTGAGGTGACTGCTGGCCACTGAGCGCCTGGTTGATTGCCTCCTCCGTAAGCTTCCTTGCATCGGGGTATACACCAAGAACGCCGCCTAGCGTCGCTTTATTTAATTTCGAAGCGTTATGTTGATCGATAGCTGTTTTGAATTGAGGGTATTTCTTCATGTTTTCCTGCACAATCGGCAGCTCATATGTCTTCTTCGTTATAGGAAAATAGCCCGTATTTACGTGAAAAATCGCTTGTTGTTCAGGCTCTGACAAATACTTCATGAACGTCCAAGCAGCCTGCTGCTCTTCCCCCGACTTACTGTTCATGATCCAGTTGCTGCCGCCTCCAACTCCTACGCCGCCACTCGCCGTCTCTGCTGGTTTGGGAAAAAAGCCTGTCCCGACTTCGAACTTGCCTTCAACCGAATCCAAGATATCACGTAGTGCAGCAGTTGTATCGAAAATCATAGCAACCTTACCTTCGGCGAACGCTTTCTTCGAGGTATCCCCTTTACCTGCCGAGTAGGTGGCTACGTTGCTGTCCACAAGTTCCTTCCACCAAGCAAGCGCCTTGACGCCCTCTTCACCGTTCAACTGCCAAGCCGTAGCTAACCCATCTCGGCCATTGCCGCTATTCACCAGTTCTGCGCCTTGATTGGCAACAAACTGTTCCATATACCAGCTATGTGTACCAAAATAAGCGCCAGTTACGCCGCCTTTTGTCAGCTTTGTTGCTGCTTTCTTAAGATCCTCATACAACACAGGCGGTTTATCAGGATTCAGTCCAGCTGCGGTGAACAAATCTTTGTTGTAATACAAGATAGGATTGGATGCGTTAAAAGGCATCGAAAACAGCGTCTTGTCCACTGTATAATAATTGATGATAGCTTCATCCATCTGAGACGTGTCGTACTTCTCCCGATCGATAAATTGCTGGATCGGCGTAGTGGCCTTGGAATCGATCATAAATCGGGTCCCAATGTCATACACCTATTCCCCCCCATGACTTTTAATCATAGGGGTTCAATGTATTAGCATGATTATTGGAATGTTAAGGGATTGTTAAATCTGCAATCCACGTTTACTCCATCCTAAGAGCCGTTCCCTCCGGCACGATCTGCACCCATGTAGTGCCCGGCAGCAGCGGCACTTCTTTGCCATCTTCCGCATACGCACGCAGCATGCCGTTTTTGCGTTCCCAGGTAATCTGCTGGGATTTGCCCTCCTGCAGGATGACGCCTTTTCCGGGACCAAACACATCAACCTCGCGGCGCCCTTCCTTGTCTACAATTTTGTGCTTGCTCTCCAGCACGAGCAGATTTTTGGCTTGCAGCTGCTTGCCAGTCTCCTTATCGAGATGCGGCTTGCCCTCCATGCTGCGCATGTACACGCCTTCCCCAGTATTGTATTCATAGGAAGCGAAATACCCTTGAAGATAAGGAATCAGAATATAATGAACGGCAGCGCCAGTGAGTTTACTTTGACCATCATCCTTGGCAAAAGTGAGCAGCGGTCCGTTCCACTCGGAGCGGAATTTGCGAGCCTCGGCGCCCTTCTTCATTTTATCCACAGAGGTATAGAGATTGTGCGGAGCCTTGCGGTCCGTCGAGCGCCAGTAGTAGGCGCCATCGCCGTAGACCTCATCGAGATGCGACAGCTTGCGGCCGGCCATCATGTCCATCGCTTCCTGGCTCCAACCGGCGTGAACAATAACCGCATCGAGCGCATCGCCAATCTCTACAAAATAAGGCCGAATGCTGCGCACAGGACCGATCGTTGTGGCCTCGTGGCTTTGGAACACAGAGACGAATCTCGTAATCTCGCCTTCTGCGAGAATTTCGTAGACGATGTCAGCCTGATCAAGGCCCGTTTGCGGCCTGGCTTGCGGGGCATTTTCGACCATGACCATGAAAGGGCGGGTCTTCACTTCTTTGGCCGAAGGAAGCCCAGTCAACGGGAATTTGTAGGGCAGCTCCGTTTCTACAGCTGTAGCTGCAGGCTTCGTAGCTGACGCAGAAGCAGATGGCGTTGCTGCTGCGGTGTCTGGCGTTGTCGTTGGCAGGGAAACAGGCGTATCGCTGCAGCCGACAATGGTTATAACCGAGCAGCCGAGGACGAGCCAGGCGCTGAGCGTTCTTTTGCGACGGGATAGGGACAATGATTTCATCAATAGGCACCTCTTCTCTTCATCTATTGTTCTATGAAATGTATATGCTAGGCAAGAGAGAAATAGAAGACTTTTTGAGTCGTGGAACGGATTGGCTGGATGCGCGTCTTTCGATAATTAGGTATAGTAGAGAGGAAAGATGCGGTGACTCCGAGCTGCGGGACTAATAAGTAGAGGAGAAAGATGTGCTGACCCGAGCTGCGGACTCACTAGTAGAAGTGAACGATTTGCTGGCGCCGAGCTGCGGACTAACTAGTAGAAGAGAACGATTTGCCGGCGCCAGGCTGCGGACTCACATCATGTAAAAAGTACAGTAAATTTCGGTGCCTCCCCCCGATTTGGCGGAAAGAGATGCATAACATACATCTAAATGTGTGATTCTGGGGCATTTCGGACCAATTCGGCTGATTTACATGTACAAAATGCAGCTATTTCTTACCAACACGCCGCCACGAGCAAATTTGCTGCACTTTTTACATGATCCGCTCTAGCTAGGAGTCCGGTGAGAAGAACCTCCCGGCCATTCAGCCTAGTCCAGCTACATGGATCATGCAGCCATCGCAAAGCCGACATACACCCCCAAGGAGGCGTCGCCCCATGACCAAGCCAACCAGCAGTACAGCCGTCATTCTGTTCGACGGTGTCTGCAATTTATGCAGCGGAGCTGTACAGTTCATCCTGCGGAACGACCCGAAGGGCCATTTCCGCTTCGCGTCCTTGCAGTCAGCAGCCGGGCAAAAACTGCTGGAGCAGTATCGGCTGCCCACGGACAACATCAGCACGATCGTGCTGATCGAGGGCGGGCGCGCCTACACCCGCTCGACGGCGGCGCTGCGCATTGCCCGGCGACTGCGTGGCGCTTACCCGCTGGCGTATGCGGCCATCGTCATTCCGCCTCCGCTGCGGAATCTCGGCTACGCCTTCATCGCGAGCAATCGCTATCGCTGGTTCGGTAAGGCCGAGCACTGCATGCTGCCGAAGCCTGAGTTCAAACAGAGATTCCTGGAGTAGCGCCGTAGCGCTTAATCCAGAAATCTCTGCGGCTTTTTCAAGCCGCCGAACATCCAGCAGCATAGGCTGAGCGTGCCCATTTGGAAGCTGTGATGCAGCAGCTTCGACCGACGTGCGCCATCTGCGGCACCCAGTGCCAGCAGCAATGGCGCAAAATGCTGCGGCGTCGGCACCGCCACAGCCGCATAGGGCGCTCTTTCGTCATACCTCACGAGCGCCTCTAGATTCCACGTTTCGAGCTGCTCCGCCAGCCACTCATCGAATTCCACCGCCCACAGTTGAGGTACGGGATTATTCCGGTCCAACCTGTGCAAATTGTGCACAGTTCCGCCGCTGCCGAGGATGAGAACATCCTCCTCACGCAAGGAGCCGAGCGCTGCGCCGATGCGATAATGCTCTTCCGGCGTCAATTTCGGATTCACCGAGAGCTCCACCACAGGAATTTGCGCATCTGGGTACATCATGTACAAGGGCGCCCATACGCCATGATCCAATCCACGCTCATCATCCAACTCACAGCGGATACCTTCCTCTTGCAGCAACTGCTGAATATGCAAACTCAGCGTCAAATCGCCTCTAGCTGGGTATTTAATGCTATAAACCTTTTCTGATACTCCCGAAACATCATAGATCATCTCCGGATGAATCGCTGAGCTAATCGTCTGCACCGAACTCTCCCAATACGCGCTAAATACGACGACCGCTTTGGGCCGCGGTATACTCTTCGCCAGTTTGTGTAAAAACTCGGTGTAAGCATGCTGCTCAAGAGCCAAGTTCGGTGTTCCATGTGCGATAAAAAAGGCTGGCAGCATGACAAATCACCCTTTCGTCTGGATTGGAAACATTTTACCAGTATTCTACAGTATTCTCTACTGTTTCAAAATAAAACCCAGCGGATTATCTTACGCCAAGTCTGTGAGGCTACAAAAATTAGCCGCTTCAAGTTTCGTTGGATGAAATCCAATGCATGCACGCTTTTGAGCCTTCAATCCTACTTTCCGTTGGACGAAATCCAATGGAAACCTAGAAATATCACTTTTTAGAGCTGTAAAAGGGTCACCCTATTGGATTTCGTCCAATGAAATCGAGGTTTGAGCTACTATATTGGTCTTTTCATTGGATTTACTCCAATGAAACCTCTCAGGGTGGCAGGTTAGTGGCTGGCTGTTGGCTGCTGGGTGCTGGCTGTTGGTGTGGTTGTTGGCTGCTGGATGCTGGCTGTTGGCTGTTTGGCTGCTGGCTGTTTGGCTGCTGGATGCTGGATGCTGGCTGTTTGGCTGCTGGATGCTAGCTATTGGCTGCTGGGTGGATGGTCGGATGGTGGGTGATCGGCAGGACAGCTATCTGGCGCGCGATCGGGCAGTCAAAAACTGTTCAATACCATCAGCAATGCCGATGGTGAGCTTTTGCTGATACTCAGCTTCCGACAGCCGCTCATCTTCCTCCGGATTGGTCATGAAACCAAGCTCAACCAGCACGGCGGGCACCTTGGACCAGTTAAACCCGGACAGGTCGCTGCGCGCCGACAGCCCTCTGCCATCTGTCCCGGTTGCCTCCTTTAGCTGCTCGGCAATGAAACCCGCAGCTTGCCGGCTTTCGGCTGCAATGGGCTTCAGCGCCGCCGAGGCAGCCGACGGATACAAGACCGAAAACCCGCTGGTTTTCGGAGAGCTATCCCCATCCGCATGGATGCGTACAACCAGCGCTGCACCGACCTCATTTGCCATATCCGCGCGCTGCTTGTTGGAAATATCAACCTCGTGCGACTCGCGGGTCATCGCAACTTTCGATGCCTCGCTTCATAAGCTCGGCCTTGATTAACTGCGAAACCTCCAGGTTCAGCACATATTCCGGTTTCTTCGTATGGACGCCGACGGTGCCGGAGCTGACCTTCGGTTTTGTTTCTCGCGTATCCGGGCCTACGGCCTCGGGCGCGTTGTTTCCATGACGCTGATGCCCCGGGTCCAGCATCACCAGCTTGTGCACCACAGCCAGCGATTCCACTGGAGCTGGCTCTGACCTCGGCACCTGCACCGCTTGCTCTTGCACCACCAGCACTGACGCTGCCTCTGGCACCGTCCCCTGCACCGGTTGCTCTGGCACCACCGGCACTGACGCTGCCTCTGGCTCCGTCCCCTGCACCGCTCGCTCTGGCACCACCGGCACAGCCGCTTCCTCTGGTTCCGTCCCCTGCACCGCTCGCTCCGGTGCAGGCACTGGCGCAACCGCCGCAGCCGGCGTTTCCACCGTCGGCAAGCTTTTCGCTTGCCCGCCACAAGCAGCAACCAAGCCAACCAACACACCCATGGCGACCAACTGCATCACCCTTTTACCCACAATCATCACACCGTTCTCCCCTATCTGTTATCTAGCCATGCATGAAACGAAAGGCAGCAGCCAAAACTATTCGAAAGGCACACCCAAGGAGGCAATCGCATGAACACCCTCTGGCACTTTATCGTGGATCACTGGATATCGCTCGCGCTCATCATCGGCGTACTCCTCGCCATCTGGTACGAGTTTAAAAACAAAGACAAATATATCCGCGGCGGAAAAGATAAGTAAGCACTCTCCTTCCCCCTAAAAAAGCAAAAACACAGYCCTTTCCCGCAAGAAAGCCACTGTGTTTTTTCATTGTTCTATTTCAAAGCTTTCATCGCAATATCCGTCCGGTAGTGCTTCCCGTCAAAATGAATCCGATCCGCATCCGCATAAGCTTTCTGACGAGCTTCGACAATGTCTTTGCCAATACCTGTGATGCCCAGAACACGTCCGCCATTCGTCACGATCTGTCCGTTCTCCAAGGCTGTTCCTGCATGGAACACCAAKGAATCCTGCACATTCTCAAGCCCTGTAATCGGCAATCCTTTCGGATAAGGCCCTGGGTAACCCCCGGAAGCCACGATCACGCAAACCGCTGCGTCCTCGCTCCACTCGATTGGCTGCTCAGCCAACGTTCCGTTGTTGATGGCAAGGAAAATATCAAGCAAATCGGTTTTGAGGCGAGGTAAAATAACCTGCGTCTCTGGATCGCCGAAGCGCGCGTTGAACTCGATTGTTTTCACACCGTTCGGGGTCAAAATTAGACCCGCATAAAGCACGCCCTTGAACGGTCGGCCTTCCTTAAGCATCGCATCAGCAGTCGGCTGTACAATGTTCACAAGCGCTTCCTGCACAATAGACTCAGGGATATGCGGCAGCGGTGAGTAAGTGCCCATTCCACCCGTATTCGGCCCTTTGTCGTTATCGAACACTGGCTTATGATCCTGCGAAGGTACCATCAGACGAACCATCGAGCCATCCACGAAAGCAAGCAGTGACATCTCTTGACCCGTTAGAAACTCCTCAATAACTACGCTCGCGCCGGATTTGCCAAACACCTGATCCACCATAATGTCGCGAAGCGCCGCTTCCGCTTCTTCCATCGTTTGCGCGACAGTCACGCCTTTACCAGCAGCAAGTCCGTCAGCTTTGATAACGATTGGCGCTTTTTGCGAACGCAAGTAAGCAAGGGCCGGCTCATACGCATCAAAAGTTTCGTACGCCGCCGTAGGAATGTTGTATTTTTTCAGGAGTTCCTTCATAAATACTTTGCTTCCTTCGATGATTGCCGCATTCGCGCGAGGTCCGAACGCTTCAATCCCTTTGGACTCCAAATGGTCCACAAGACCTGCTGCCAGCGGGTCGTCAGGAGCTACCATAACAAGGTCAATCGCCTGCTCCTTCGCGAACGTACTGATCTCTTCGAATTGAAGTTCTGTAATCGGCACACATTCCGCCAATCCTGCAATACCGCCGTTCCCCGGTGCACAGAAAAGCTTGCTGATTTTCGGGCTTTTGCTCAGTGCCCATACAATGGCATGCTCACGCCCGCCTCGTCCAATAACTAATACACGCATCCTCTTGTCACCAGTCCCTTTCATGGGGAATGCCCACGGTCCGCACTCGAATCGTGAGCATTCTCAGTTGTTTTTAGTGTTTGAAGTGACGAACGCCCGTCATGACCATCGCGATTCCGTTCTCGTTCGCTACGCGAATGGACTCTTCATCTTTGATCGATCCACCCGGCTGGATAACCGCTGTGATGCCTGCTTTTGCAGCCATTTCAAGCGTGTCGCCCATTGGGAAGAAAGCGTCGGAGGAAAGAACAGCGCCTTTCGACTTGTCGCCTGCTTGCTCAATCGCAATTTTCGCTGCGCCAACACGGTTCATTTGACCAGCGCCTACACCAACCGTCATGTCATCAGCGACAAGTACGATGGCGTTAGATTTAACGTGCTTAACTACTTTCCATGCGAAAAGCAGCTGTTTCATCTCTTCCTCCGTCGGCTGACGCTCAGAGACAACCTTCAGATCTGCTTCTGTCAGTTGGTAAGCATCGCTATCTTGCACGAGCATACCGCCCTCAACGGTTGTAACGATTGGCTCAGCCTTGCGGCCAGCGATATTATCTAAGCCGCTCACTTTGAGTAGGCGGATATTTTTCTTTTTGGAAAGGATCTCAAGTGCTTCTGGTGTAAAATCTGGCGCAATGACGATTTCCAGGAAAATCTCATGCAGCAATTGCGCTGTTGCTTCGTCAACCGCACGGTTAGCTGCAACGATACCACCGAAGATGGACGTAGGGTCAGCTGCGTACGCTTTTTGGTAAGCTTCAAGCACGTTACTACCGATACCTACACCGCAAGGATTCATATGCTTAACTGCAACAACGGCAGGCTCGCTGAATTCCTTAACGATTTGGAGCGCCGTATTAGCGTCATTAATATTATTGTAGGAAAGTTCTTTGCCATGAAGCTGTTCAGCTGTAGTAATGTTGCCGGCAACCGCATTCGGCTTGCGGTAGAACGCCGCGCTTTGATGCGGATTTTCACCGTAGCGAAGATCTTGCATTTTCTCGTAAGTAACTGTGTAACGCTCTGGGTAAGGCTCGCCCATTTGTTTGGACAAATAGTCTGCAATCAAAGCATCATAAGAGCCTGTGTGACGGAACACTTTGGCGGCAAGTTGTTTGCGCGTTTCAAGTGATGTATCGCCAGTCTCTTGTACTTCTTCAAGCACCTTGGCATAGTCAGCTGCATCGACAACCACGGATACGAACGCATGGTTTTTAGCTGCTGAACGAAGCATAGTTGGCCCACCGATATCGATGTTCTCGATCGCGTCTTCGTAAGAGACATTCGGCTTCGCAATCGTCTCAGCAAAAGGATACAAATTCACGACAACCAGATCGATATAATCCAGGCCGAGCTTCTTCATGCTAGCTTGGTGCTCTTCGTTGTCACGAACTGCTAGAAGACCGCTGTGAACAGCAGGATGAAGCGTTTTGACGCGGCCATCCATGATCTCAGGGAAGCCTGTAACCTCGGAAATACCGATAACCGGCACCCCTTTATCCTTCAACAAACTTTGCGTACCGCCAGTAGATATAATCTCAACGCCCAGCTTCGCCAGCTCGCCCGCGAACTCAACGATCCCCGTTTTATCGGACACGCTGATCAGTGCTCTTTTGATTGCCACGGTTCTTCCTCCCAGAAATGAATTTATTTAACGTTGTTAACATGCTTAAAGCAGCTCATTCTCACCTTCAGCCGCCTCCGCCTCTGATCCAAAAACTAGCTACTCCAACTTCCCGCATCCCCATCACACAGATCATGTAATAAGTACAGCAAATCGAGCCACTATCGGTGCAAAACAAGAAACCACCTGCAAAAAGTGCAGTAAATTTAGCGAAAATTCATCGTATCCGCCGAAAACCCGGAATTTTGATGTACAAAATACAGCAAATCCCCATAGAACAGCCAAACGCTCAAATTTTGCTGCACTTTTTACATGTCCTTCGTTCGGCCGCATAGCAAGAGCTACCGCAGCATACTCTTGCCGCCCGTAAGCTCCGCCACGCCGCGCTTGGGGGCAATAGTCGCCATCCTACGTCCGTCCAGCCCAAGCCTCAACTACAACCGAATACCCACCCTGCGACCATCCATGCTCACACGGCCCTCGCGCAGCCAGCGAATAACCTGCGGCAGCAGCACGTGCTCAGCCGCATGAATCCGCTCTGCGAGCGATTCCGCTGTCTCGTGCTCATGGATCTCCACGGCGCGCTGCGCAATGATCGGGCCGGAGTCCAGCCCGCCGTCCACGAAGTGCACAGTGACGCCCGTTTGCTTCACGCCGTACTCGACGGCTTGCTCAATCGCGCGCACGCCCGGAAAGGACGGCAACAGCGAAGGATGCACGTTGATCATCCGGCCAAAAAACGGCTCAACCAGCACGTTCGTAATGATGCGCATATAGCCAGCCATCACGATTAGATCAACCTGCCGCCCCTGTAGTTCCTTAAGAATAAGAGCTTCATAAGCCTCGCGACTTGCATATTCCTTAGGACGGAACGCAAATACAGGCACTTTCGCTTCTGTTGCTCGCTCCACCACGTAAGCCTCCGGACGATCACAGACAAGAAGCTCGATGCTGACATCAAGCTTCCCCTTCTGTACCTGATCCACTATCGCTTGGAAATTCGTACCGCTGCCCGAAGCAAAAATCGCTACTCGATAAGGCTGCATTACACCTCAGCTCCTTGGAATGTTACGACACGCTCGCCTTCTGTAACAACGCCCAAACGGTAAACTTTCTCGCCTTGCGCTTCCGCTGCGGCAATTGCTTTCTCCGCATCATCCGCATTCACAATAATAACCATTCCGATCCCCATGTTGAACGTGCGGAACATATCGTTGTTCGTTATGCCGCCTTCACGCTGCATCAAAGAGAAGATCGGCAGAATCGGCCATGAGCCGTATTGGATATCCACGTTCACGCCGTCAGGCAGAACACGCGGAATATTTTCGATAAAACCGCCGCCTGTAATATGCGCCATGCCTTTGATCGCTACATCTTCAAGCATCGCAAGAATTGGCTTCACATAAAGCTTAGTTGGCTCTAGCAACACGTTGCCAAGCTTATCGCCCAGTTCATCCACATGTCCTTGAAGCGTATACCCTTTCTCTTCCAGCAGAAGCCTGCGCACAAGAGAGAACCCGTTACTGTGCACACCGCTTGAAGCCAGACCTAACACTACGTCTCCAGGACGGATTGTTGTACCATCGATGATCTTTTTCTTGTCGACGATTCCAACCGTAAAGCCGGCAATGTCATACTCCCCTTGTGCATACATGCCAGGCATTTCCGCCGTTTCCCCGCCGATCAGTGAGCAACCAGATTGCGCACAACCGTCAGCGATCCCTTTGATAATAGCCTCAATTTTCTCTGGAATTACTTTGTCACAAGCAAGATAGTCAAGGAAGAAAAGCGGCTCAGCGCCTTGAACAATAATATCGTTCACGCACATCGCAACTG
>NZ_JBFTQB010000129.1:0-15189 GCF_056398785.1 Paenibacillus sp. 01T422
GTTTCATCCTGAGCAATTCAAAATTGTCGGAGTTGTAGAACCGGATAACGAGCGCAGACATTTAACCAAGGAACGTTTCGGATTAGCAGAGGAGAACTGTTTGGCTGATATTGCTGAGCTTGTGGGTAAGCCCAAGATCGCGGATGCTGTAATCAACGGTACTATGGACCATTTGCATGTGTCTTCTTCGATCCCGTTGCTAAGGGCTGGTTATGACATCATGCTGGAGAAACCGATCGGCGTCAGTGCGGATGAAGTTTTGGAGTTGTATGAAGAAGCTCAGCGTCTTGGCAGGAAAGTCATGATTTGTCACGTGCTGCGTTATGCACCATTCTATGAATCGATCCGTCAAACAATAGCTGATGGTGTAATTGGTGATATTGTCAGTTTGGCGACAACCGAGAATGTTACCTATCACCACATGGCCATGGCTTATGTCAGAGGTAAATGGGGGCGTGTGGATCAAGGTGGTTCCTCCATGCTCATGGCCAAAAGCTGCCACGATTTGGACGTATTGGCCTGGATGAAGGGAGATATCCAGCCGGTGAAAGTAAGCAGCTTCGGAAGTCTGATGCAATTCCGGCCTGAGAAGGCGCCATCAGGGGCGGGCACGCGGTGTCTGGTCGATTGTTCCATTGAGGCAACTTGCCCTTATTCAGCACGAAAGCATTACATTGAGCAGCGTTTGTGGAGTGCTTATGTAACCTATAATACCCATTTGGGCGTTACCATGAGCGATGAGGAATTGGCGGAATCCCTGCGAAAGGATAGCCCGTACGGTCGTTGCGTCTGGCGCTGTGATAACGATGTAGTCGATCATCAGACGGTAATCGTTGAATTCGCAGATGGAAGTACAGGTACGCATGTTATGACGGGTGGCACTTCCAAGCCAGGTCGCTCCATCCATCTTGTGGGGACTAGAGGCGAAATTCAGGGAGATATGGAGACAGGTGCCTATGTCATCCGACATCCYGATGCCCGCAAAGGACATATTTATTCCGAACAACAGATCCATGTTGCGGTTTCAGATGATATGCATGGCGGGGGAGACTTGCTTCTTGTCGCAGACTTCGTAAAAGTATTGAAAGGTGCAGTGCCATCGATCTCCTCCACATCGCTGGAGAAGTCGCTGCACGGGCACTTGATCGGATTCGCAGCCGATCAGTCCCGGATCGAACAAAGGACCGTTGAGATCAAGCAAGTATTGTAGCGGAGTTGGAAGACTGGCATGCTGCCTGAAGACCGGGACCCTATAGGGGTACCCGGTTTGTTTTTTGGATATATGCGCTCAGAGGTGCTTTCAACATGCGACAGGTCAGCCCAATATTCGCTCTTTTCAAACTAAATAGAGGTAGTGTACCATGAAGCTACATATTTTTCTTGTTTGAGATTTGTTATAATCTTTCCTGCAAAGCGCTTTTTGCTGCTAGGAAAGAAGTATAAATGGAGGAATACACCGTGTTGATAAGCATTTGGAGGAAAAGAAGAAGCGTTATCATAACGTGGCTTTTCTCGTATCTGGCCGTTTTGCTTCTGCCGATTGTAATCGGTGTTTTTGTTAATCGAGAATCAAGCGCAGCTTTGGAAGAAGAAATTCACAGAGCTAATGATGCATTGTTGAAACAAGTTCGTGAAGTCATTGACAATGAATTAGAGAGTGTTTTGAGGCTGAATACAGAGATTACCTGGAATACCAAACTTCAAGAGCTTATGTTTACGAACATAAGAGGGCAGGATAGCTACCAGTATTCCTTGTACGAAATAGCCATGGATTTTAAGATGTACAAAACCTTTTATCCACAAATCACTGACTTCTATGTCTATTACACTCCAGATGATATTGGTCTAATGCCAGGGTTTGTTCGTAGCGGCAAGGATGTGTATGAGGAAGTCCACAATAATCCTGCATTCAGCTATGATGAGTGGCAGACTATGATGACTTCGAGTAAAAAGCCGAGTTTTGTTCCACTTGTATACAGAGGGTTAAACGGCAGCATCAATCAGTCTATTGCCCATATAAGTTACTTAACATCGGACGTCAATACGAAGCCTGAGGGCGCAGTAGTGATTCTAATTGACGGCTCGAAGCTTTTAAGCGCGCTCCAAAACGTTCAATTGTTCAGTGGAGGCGAAGTATTGGTTTTGAATAAAGAGAATCAGATTCTTTTATCCACGTTGGAAATGAATCAGCATCCGGTATTAACGAATCGGGTTCTTTCCGGAGACTCTGGCTTTTTCCAGGAAAATTACAAGGGACAAGACTCGGAGTTTTATTATATTGCATCCAAGAAATCGGATCTTAAAATTGTGACCATCATGCCAAGCGCTCTAGTATGGCAAAAAGCGATCAATGTGAGATGGATTACATACATTAGTATTGTTTTGAGTATTCTCGGGGGGAGTTTGTTAACGTTCCTCTTCTTGAAGAAAAACTACAACCCGATTAAACAATTAATTCATACCCTCACAGATGAAACGGTTGATCGATTAAATGACGAGAGTAACGAATTTCAATATATTCAGCACATGATTTCCAATACCGTAAATGAAAAGGAACAAGTAAAGGTTCGACTCAAGCAGCAAAATTATTTGTTGCGGTCTAATTTTATGACTAGGTTATTAAAAGGCCGATTAGACAACCAAATCCCGATAGAGGATGCGTTGCCTGCTTTCGAGATGCACTTTGACAGTGAACAATATGCCGTTCTTTTATTCTATGTGGAGGCAAATGATTCGTTTTTCTCGAGCATTAATGGGAAGGATGAGAATGAAAAGGCCAAGCTGCTTCAGTTTATCGTCTCGAATGTTGTTGAGGATATCATGAATGCGAGGCATATTGGTTATATGACGGAGATCGATGACATGCTCGCCTGCATCATCAATTTCCGTGACACGGGGAAGGCAGGCAGCTTGGCGGAGCTACGTCAGATGACAGAAGAAGCGCAGCAATTTTTGAAAACCAAATTTCAAATTGAACTTACGGTTTCGATCAGCAATATTCACACATCCATTGTCGATCTACCGATTGCCTACAAAGAGTCCGTTGACGCGATGGAATATAAGCTTATTATGGGCAGAAAAGAAATTATTTCTTTTAATGAAATTCAAAATGAGACGCTCAATGAACTCCCTCAAGGCTATTATTACCCGCTACAAGTGGAACAGCAGCTCATTAACTTTCTGAAAATTGGCGAATATGACAGGGCAAAGGAAACGTTGGATCACATCGTGGATAGGAATTTGAAGATCAATCAGATTTCGTTACCTTTGGCTCGCTGCCTGATGTTTGATTTGGTAAGTACGATGGTGAAGGCGCTTCATGAAATTGGCGATACACAGGAAGAATCGTCTGTCGGTAGTTTGAAAGAGATCGAGAAGCTGACAGCATGCGAAACCCTGCAGGATATGCATGAACAGCTCACAGAGATGTTGAAAGAAGTATGCAGCAACAGCTTGGCCAAAAGAAAATCAACTTTGGTTCATAACAGATCTCAAGATCTGCAGACATTGGCACAGAACATTGTACATTTTATTCAAGAAAATTATCAGGACGCGGATATGAATATCTCGATGATCGGTCTGCGGTTTGATATGAAATCGACTTATTTATCCAAATTATTCAGAGAACAAACAGGAGAAGGACTTCTCGATTACATGAATAAAGTCCGTATTGTGAAAGCTAAGGAATTGATTGAAAGTCAGAACATGACCATAAATGAGATATCAAGCCTTGTCGGATTCAGCGATGTCAATGCCTTGATCCGGATATTTAAAAAATATGAGGGAGTTACGCCCGGTAAATATAAAGAAATGTATTTGAAATAACCGAAAAGGCTGCTGCAAAGCGGTCTTTTTCCTATTTTGGCCGGGTTAAGAAAAAAAATAATATGTAATTGTACAAATTTCAGATCGATTTTTGTTTTTTTTGATGCTTTTGGAGGATTTTAAGATATTCAAATCGGATTTACAAAAGCATAATAAAGATGCGAAAGGAAAGTCGCCCGAAATCGTACACACTACAGGGAGGTATACGCAGTTGAAGAAGAAAGTGAAACTTATATCCAGCGCTTTATCCATTATCATGCTGAGTTCAGTGGCAATGGCATGCAGCAACAAACCGGATAATCAATCCGCTCCAACGCCCGTTGCAAATGAAGAAGCCGCAGTCACATATCCGCTGCAAACAGACAAAACTCTCTCGTTTTGGACAGCTGATGCTAACAATATTTTGCAGATCAAGCCTAGTATAAAAGATATTCCCTTTTATCAGGAATGGCAGAAGAAGACAGGTGTTGCGGTCAATTTCATAAACCCTGTTATGGGTCAGGAAAAGGAACAGTTAAACATCACGTTGTCTTCCGGGGATCTGCCTGACATGATCGAATACAATTGGAAGACGAGTTTTCCTGGCGGTCCTGAAAAAGCGATTAAGGACGGAGCGATTATAAAGCTCAATGATGTTATTGACAAATATGCGCCTAACTTGAAGAAATATTTAAAAGAGCACCCGGAAATTGACAAAATGGTAAAAACAGATGATGGAACTTACTATGCATTTCCATTCGTTCGCAGCGATGACTCTCTGATGGTTTTCCAAGGACCTATAGTGAGACAAGACTATTTAACTGAACTGGGGCTTCAAGTTCCAACCACGATGGATGAGTGGTATACGGTTCTGAAAGCGTTCAAAGAGAAAAAAGGGATGCAGGCTCCACTGACTTTCCGAAGTAAACCAAGAGCTCTGGATGATATATATAATGGAGCTTTCATAGGTGCCTACGGGATTAACCGCACCTTCTATCTGGATAACGGTCAAGTGAAGTTTGGTCCGGCACAGCCTGCTTATAAGGATTTTCTTGCTACGATGCGCAAATGGTATGCCGAAGGGCTGCTCGATAAGAATATTGCTACCGCAGACCAAAAAAACCAGGATGCCAATATGACATCCGGTAAATCCGGTGCTACCGTCAGCCAAGCTGGTAGTGGAATTGGAAAATGGATTGGGGCAGGTCAAGCAAATAATCCGAAATATGACCTGGTTGCTGCTCCTTATCCGGTTCTGAACAAAGGAGATAAGCCAAAGTTTGGTCAGAAGAGCTTTGCATTCGGTTCTGAGCCAAGTGGAATGATTGCCATTACGGGAGGAAGCAAGAATGTAGAGCTTGCCGTTAAATTCCTCGACTACGGCTATAGTGAGGAAGGGCACAACTTCTTTAACTTTGGCACCGAGGGGCTCAGCTACAAAATGGAGAACGGGAATCCGACCTATACGGATTTGATTATGAACAACCCCGATAAGCTTTCCATTGCCCAGGCGATGATGCTCTACATCAAAGCAAGTATGAGCGGTCCATTCGTTCAGGATAAACGTTATCTTGATCAGTACTACACACTTCACCGCAAGAAAGCACGGAATTGGCTAAAATTATGAACGAAGTAAATGCGTTGGTGGATGAAACCTCGCTCAAAATTATTCTTGGAGCTACACCTCTCGACGAATTCGATAAGTACCAAGCAAAGCTGAAAACGTTGAACATTGATAGAGCAATTGACATTCAAAAAGCTGCTTTGGATCGATACAACAAGCGATGATTGGTTGTTGAAGAGAAGGGGAAGGGTTAATCCTTCTCTTTCTATACAACAAATAGATCTTACAATTTGAAAGTAGGAAACCTTATGACTACTAGGAAAGATTTATTCGTGAAGGATTTTCTTCTGAATAAATCCTTATATCTGATGATGCTTCCAGTCCTTATCTACTATGCTGTGTTTCATTATGCACCGATGTATGGAGCCATTATTGCTTTTAAGGACTACTCTCCAGTGAAAGGAATTATGGAGAGCGATTGGGTTGGCTTGCAGAACTTCAAGGATTTTATAAACAGTTTTTATTTTTGGCGCATTCTTAAGAATACACTTGTCCTAAGTCTATATTCCATTCTGTTTGAATTTCCAGCTCCGATTTTGCTGGCTTTATTCATGAATGAGTTGAAAAACAAATTGTTCGGCAGGTTCGTACAGTCCATTTCATACATGCCTCATTTCATATCAATGGTCGTCATTTGCGGAATCCTTACGGATTTCACTAATAGTGGTGGCGTGATTAACTCTATCCTTGCGAATTTTGGCGGTGACGGGCAGGCATTACTGCAAAAGCCTGAGTACTTTCGTCCTATTTACGTTATTTCTGAAATTTGGCAAAAAATTGGATGGGAATCTATTATCTATATGGCCGCTTTAATGGGGGTCGATCAAGAGCAATACGAAGCCGCCAAGATTGATGGGGCCGGCCGGTTGAAGCAAATGCTATACATTACATTACCAGGGATAGCTCCGACGATCGCTATTATGTTCATTTTGAGGATGGGAAATTTGCTTAATGTCGGGTTTGAGAAAATCATTTTGCTGTATAATCCGGTTACTTACAGCACGGCCGATGTCATTTCGTCCTTCGTCTATCGCAAAGGTTTATTGGAATTTAATTGGGGATTCAGTGCTTCTGTAGGACTATTCAACTCAGTGATTAACTTGATTTTATTAGTAGCAGCTAATCAGATCAGCCGTAAAATCAGTAAAAACGGATTGTGGTAAGGAGAAATGACGATATGAACAGAATAAGTCGGTCAGAGAAGGTTTTTGATGCGGTTAATATAATGATTATGCTTGTACTAGTTATTGTTACGCTATATCCCTTAGTTTATGTAGGGTTGGCTTCAATTAGCGATGCAAGCTCCCTCATTGCCCATAAGGGCTTGCTTCTAAAGTCGTACGGATTTCATATCGAGGCCTACAAGCAAGTATTAAGCAATCAAAATATTCTAAGGGGTTACAGTAACACGTTTATTATTATTGTCTTGGGCGTATTGGTAAATTTGCTCCTGACTTCACTTGGCGCTTATGTGTTGTCGCGAAAGAACGTATTATGGAATCGCGTGTTCATTGTAATTATATTATTTACGATGTTTTTTCAGGGCGGCTTGATTCCTCTATATTTGATGGTCAAAGGAGTAGGGCTTTACAATTCATTATTGGCTCTTGTACTTCCATTTGCTGTTAATACTTTTAACTTGATTATTATGAGAACCTCCTTCTCGGCTATTCCAGATAGTTTGGAAGAATCGGCAAAAATAGACGGGGCTAACCATTTTGTCATCCTGTTTCGGATCATTATGCCATTATCCATGCCTGTCATAGCCGTTATGATCATGTTTTATGCCGTTGAGAAATGGAATGGCTGGTTCTATGCCTCGATTTTCCTAAAAGACAGGGATTTATTTCCACTTCAACTCGTTTTACGTGAAATCTTGCTTGCCAACTCGACAGAAAGTATGACAAGCGGGACCGATCAGGGCTTTCAGCTTGCCGAAACGATTAAGTATGCAACAATCATGGTGGCAACTTTGCCCATTCTGTTCTTTTATCCGATTGTCTCCAAATATTTCGTTAAGGGAGTCATGGTCGGAGCACTGAAAGGATAAGAACAAGCGGTGAAGAGATTTTCCACACAAAGGGGATAATACATAAATGAATAGTTCTGTAGAAACTATGCTAGATACTGCCTGGCCTGATGTGACGAAAAAGATGGAGCGGATTAGCGGACGGATCGGGGATACATTCCCACATGTATCGGTGAATGGCCGTTACGATGACAACGAGCTTGATTGGTGGACCAACGGTTTTTGGCCCGGCATGCTGTGGATGTTGTATGAAGAGACAAGAAATCCGGCGTATAGACGAATCGCTGAATCCTGTGAAAATAAATTGGATAAGCCTCTTCGAGAATTCGAGTGTCTTCATCATGATGTTGGATTCATGTGGAGTTTATCTTCGGTGGCATCCTATAAGTTAACGGGCAATGCGCTATCGCGAAGGAGAGCGCTTACGGCTGCTAGTCATTTAGCTGGTCGTTTTAATAGCAAGGGGAATTTTATCCGGGCATGGAACGGAGCGGGCGAGGAAGGCTGGGCGATTATTGACTGTTTAATGAATCTCCCTTTGCTGTTCTGGGCAAGCGAAACCACAGGTGATCCGAGATTCAAGCATATTGCCGAAGCGCATGCCGATACCGTAATTCGAGAGTTTCTGCACGAAGACGGGTCTGTGCATCATGTCGTCGCATTTGATCCGCAAACAGGATTACGAGAAGGTGCGTATGGCGGTCAAGGCTACTCGGCAGAATCCGCATGGTCGCGTGGCGCAGCATGGGCTGTTTACGGATTTACGCTTGCCTACGGCTATACCGGAAATCAACGATATATGGATAAAGCGATAGAAGTATCCCGTTATTTATTGAAGAATCTTCCCTCAGATGGTGTGCCTCCATGGGATTTCAAAGCGGCCGAGGATCAAATTTGGGCAAAAGATAGCTCTGCAGCTGCGTGTTTGGCTAGCGGATTGTTGGAAATCGCCAAATATGCACAAGGGCAGTTGGCTGAACATTGCCATACGACAGCATGTGAGATCATTCAATCGCTCTACGCCAATTATTTCTCTCATGATTCCGATGAAGAAGGTTTGCTTACGAAGGCAACAGTAAGTTTTCCTGATAACCGGCACATTGAAGTTCCTGTTATTTACGGCGACTATTTCTTCATTGAAGCTCTCCTGAAACTGAAGGGACGTCAAACATTATTCTGGTAAGACGAAGCAGGGGGATCATCTAATGAGAATACAAAAATGGCTGAAGGAGCCGATTTCGACAACGGTGCTATTAGGCAACTTGCGTTCGCGCTTGGAGAGGATGGACGTAAAGGGCGCCTACATTTCCAATCATATGCCCGAGTTAGTGCAGATGACGATAGATAAAGCGGAGCTTGCTTATCAGGGTATGCTCATGCTGCCAGGCACTGGCGGCGTAAGGGAATTTGTTGGCAATCCGCCTCGCTGGTTGGAGCACAGACATAATGATAACGAATATCTGTGGCAGCTGAACCGCATGAACGATTGGCAGGATTTATTGGAAGCTTATACATTAACTAAGAATGAGAAGTATGGCCGCAAAGTAATTGAAGAGATGCTGAATTGGATCGAAACCGTAGCAATTAACGAGGACATGATCGGGTTACCGCTCAGCTATTATTCGGAATGTCATCCGCTTCGCGCGCTGGAGCTGGGCATTCGCAGCTACAAGACCTGGCCGCTTGTCTTGGAACATCTGGGACATTCCGAGCTGTTTACGGAGGAAGTGCTGGAGCAGTATGTAACAGCCGTCTATAAGCAGATTAAAATTTTACGTCATGTTTCGCCACAGCTATGGCCTAAAGCGGATCATAATCATTATTTGATGGAATGCTTGGGAATTTTGACTACAGCGCTTTATTTTCCTGAACTGAAGGAGTCAGAGGAATGGCGAGACTTCGCGATCGATGGCATCGAGAAGTGCTGTTTCGCCCAGCTGACGGAGGATGGCGGACAGATTGAAGGTTGCCCCTCCTATCATAATGGCTGCATGTTCTGGTTTGGCCTTGCCGTTGTACTGGCCAAGCGCTTTGGTTTCCAGTTCTCGGAATCATATATGGAACGTTATAGAAAGAATCTGGATTACTCGATCTATTCGCTGAGACCGACAGGAAAGTGTGTGCCCGTAGGTGACTCACATGCTAATAATCTTGCGATTATGGGCGGCGTATACGGCTATTTTGCTTTGGGAGATATGACTTGGCTGGGTCTTGCTGCTAACTTAATGGATACAAGCGAGATTATGCAGGAGGCAAACAGGCATGTATGGCGTGCGCTAGATGTACAGCGTTTCGTAAGCGATTTGCATTCGTTAAAGGAAAAGCAATATATATGCGATATGCAAACTACATTTTGGAATCGCACGCTTCATCAAGCGATTATTCGCAGCGGTTGGGATCGCGAGGCGATTAGCTTTTTGTTTACTTGCCGCAGCCCGATTCAGAATTTTCATGCCCATATAGATCTTATGAGCTTTKATTTTACTGCGCTAGGCAAAGATATGGTTTGCGATCCCGGTCTTTTTTGCTTCAGGGAGGACGAAGACCGCAAGCAGTTTAAAAGCTCGAACTTTCATTCCACACTGCTCATTGATGACCGTGATCACTTTGCATATAGAGGCTCCTGGGACTACGGTCCGCAAGAAAAAGGAGAGATATACAAGGTAGAGAATAGAGGTTTCTATCAGCTCGCGAGCGCTTGCCATCTAAATTATGTGCCGATTGTCCATCATCGTCATATGTCTCTCGTACATGACAAGTTTGTTGTGATTGCCGATCGGGTGGAGGGATTGGAACAGCATAGCGTGCAGCGCTATTTTCATCTCGATTTCACAGATGTGAAGGAAGTAGTAGGCGGCGTTGCAGCAATAAGCGATATCGCTAATCTGGCCATTTTTACTAGTGAACAGGGGCAGTTGGCATTTTTGCCAGGAAGACTATCGGACATGAATGATGTTGCAAGGCCTTCTACTCGAGTTAAATTCCAGGGCAGCTATAGTGGGTCGAAGACCTTTTTGACGGTACTTGTTCCTTATAAAGGAGAGCAGTTGCCTAATATTGAGATTAAGGAGGTGATGGAGGGAGTTTTCGAATTCTGTTATGGGGAACGTTATCAGGTTACCATTAAGGATAATGATCTGGTAATTAGCTCCACTTGATAAAGTAATGGTAAAACAATAGGAGTTCATACCCTCGTTGGATGGAGTTATTGTCGTTCTAACCCATCCAATGCAGGCTGTCAAGAAATTGGGAATAACCATATTAAAGGGAGGTAGCATGATGAGAAATTTATTGGCCGCACAGAAGAAAAAGGGTTCATGTTTACTTGTTGCTCTACTCGTCTTTGCACAGGTATTATTAACAATATTTATTGGGCCTCTGACTGTAAGCGCTTCCTCTGGCGCGAGCAGCATGTCCGATGCCTCTTTCTTCGGGGTTTGGGATCAAGCTGGGCAACGCTGGACAACCCCCAGCAAACTGAACTACGATGGTTTTTCAGGGTTAAATGCCGTGCAATCTAGTGTAAAAACTGGGGATTATGATGAGGCGAAAACGGAATTGCTGGAATATTATAAACACCGAACAACTCGAACGATTCCGACTGATTTTGTTTCGAATCCAACGATGGTGCCTCTCTTGATGGATCAAATCGCAACACCACTTAAAGAATTTTATTTGAATACGTTTACAATTGAACCTGTATCCAAAACGTACAACATGAATATGCTTTCTGCGGTACAAGGAGCGATCGGGACCAATCTTAGCTTCATGCTGATGGGACGCTACAAGGGAACGAACCGGGCGAACATTTACAGTCGTGAGCAAGATTGCTCGCAAACACCGCTCACACCGTGCCATCCTACTCTAGAGATCCAATATTCGGATGCAACGGGGGATCATACGGTAGACCTGGTGTCTACGAAGGATACTTACATTCGGGGAAATGATACGGTTATCCATGCCAGCGAGCCACTGCTTCAGGTACAGGAATCCGGCGCTCCTTATGATTCGAATACGCGCAAGGCTTATCTCAATTTTGATTTATCGTCGATTAAGGGAACGGTTACGGCGGCAACGCTTAAACTATCAGGGAAGTCCGAATTAAATGAAAATATAGATGTGATGATCTATAAATCGGGTGACACGGCTTGGGATGAGAATACGCTCACGTATGCAAACCATAATGGCAAAACATTTTCCTGGCAAGGCGTGTCCTCGGGTACGGATTGGGCTGGTCCTGCACCAACGATTGCAGATATCGAATACCATTATCAGATCACACGATTCTATTGGCTTAGCCCCCTTTTGGCGGAATACATGAATACAGGGAATGAAAGTTATGCGGCGAAATATATAGACTATTTGATCGATTTTATCGTTGATGGCGATGCCTCTTCGAGCGTGTCTGGCGCAGGGTCATTTCCGAGGAATTTTGATACGGGCATTCGGGCGTCCAGTTGGGTGAAAGCTTATCATGTGCTAAGAGAGAGTTCTTCCATGAGCGCCCAAGCCAATACCGATATCGTGAAAACGTTTTGGAAAATAGGTGATTACTTAAATCCGCCTGGTGGATTTAGTCCCGATGGCAACCATGGAACCGTTGAAACAGAGGGGTTATATACCCTTGGTATTTATTTTCCTGAGTTTACTGACTCTGCTGCCTGGTTGTCTACGGCCTACTCCCGATATGACTATTTAATGTCGACGCTGATTTATAAAGATGGCTCGTACATGGAGTCCAGTGATACCTACACGACGGTAACAACAGCGCCTATGATTGCAATCAAACAACTCGGCATGATGAATAATGTGCCTTTCCAAGGCGCATTTGACAGCAATTTGAACCATTTAGGCAAATATTTGGCTGATATTTCGTTTCCGAACGGCTATTCGGTCAGTCTTGGAGACAGTCAGTACACCAATCTCAAAGGTACGATTAAGCAAATAGGTGAGCTTACGAACGATGACGCTTTACGTTATGTAGGAACTGCTGGAGCGGAAGGAACCGTGCCTTCTTACACGTCCATTCTGTATCCTGACAGTAAAAGTGCCATAATGCGCAGTGGGTGGTCGCCTAATGACCGCTATTTGTTTACGAATGTGAAACAAGCAGCGCCCCACAGGCATCCCGATGATAATGCTATCACTTATTATGCCTATGGCAGACCCTTATTGGTTGATCCCGGTGCGTATTCCTACAGCAATGATCCGATTTCCAACTGGCTGCGTTACTCGACTGAATCGCATAATACGATTGAAATTAACGATACGCCTCAAAATTTGTCGGAAGGTTGGTTTCAAGATTGGACGKATAATAGCAAGTTCAACTTTGTTACGGGTATTACCCAAAATGTGCCTGGGTTCAAGCATTCACGTGATACGCTTTTCCTGAAATCATCCTTCTCGATTGTTTCAGATGTTGTGGAAGCGCCTTCTGGAACGAATAAGTACCAGCAAACATGGCACTTTTTGCCTACGGCGAGTCCGAAGTTAGATGCTTCCACGAAAAAAGTGAGCACTGTCTTTAACGACACTTACGGCAATATTCAAGTCATACCTGCCGATCCTGAGCAAGTTACAGCTACGCTCGATCATGGTTATTATTCCAACGCTTTTTATTCAGTGTCCGACGCCACATATGCTTCCTATACGAAGAACATGTCCGGAGACACTACATTTGACACGATCTTGTATCCAACCGCCAGTGGAGAGAATCGCGACATCAAAGTCAATCGAATTGCCTTGTCTGTTCCTACTACCGTAGCCAGCTCGCTGAAAATTGACAACATTGGAGATGCTGGAACTTCGGGTTATTATTATGTGTCTCACGAAGAAAACCCGCAGATCAGACGTAACTTTGATAGCTTTTCATTTGATGGGAAGTTGGCCTATATCGAAAAGACGGGCAGCGGTATGGTCAAATCCGCTATCATGAGGTCGGGATCGACGCTCACGCATAACGGAGCAAATATTATAACATCCAAAATGCCAGTGACCGATATGGCTGTTGACTGGAATGGCTCGACCCTGGAGATTACCGGATCGAATCTGGTCGCCGCCAATGACCCTAATACTGTTTCGGCCATTGCGATACGAGCTTCCGGCGTTAGTACGGTGAAATTGAATGGCAGCCCGATTTCCAACTTTACCACTTCCGGTGGGTATATTTATGCGGTAGGCGTACCGTCACAGTCCTCTTCAACCGGTTATCAGCATAGCATCGATTTGGGAGCAGGACATGCCGGTGTCCAATCCATTGAATTCGATTTGATTCCAACAGCTAACCAAATTGGAGGCATAGTTGGTTATACAGGACAATCTTCTGTCGTAAACAGCGAGTCTGGTTTGCCAATGATTCTCCGATTAAATTCCGACGGTTACTTCGATGTCCGGAGTGGCAATACGTATACGCAAAATGTCAGACTGGACTACCAAGCAAATGAGCTATATCATGTCACATTACTTGCCGACTTGGACACCAAAACATATAACGTGTATATCGCTCCCCGGGGCAAGCCGGAAGTTCAGATTGCGAACCATTTCGCTTTTCAAACAGGAGCTCCCGGCATATCGGATATTGGAAAATTAGTGATGAATAGTCCAATTAATGAACAGTATTTGATAACCAACCATACGTTAGGTCATCCTGATTTTTTTGAATTAGATGTGACCTCAGATGCGTATGTGTGGGCAGGAAATCCAACGACAAACTATGGAACTGGTAAAAAGTTGGAAGTAAGAAACTCAACGAGTTCAAGTGTTTATCGCCATTCTTACTTACGATTTGATTTAGGGGATGTGCCGACAGATTCAAATGCATTTACAGCGAAACTGCGGCTGACATCGGCTTCGGCTGGAACTTTTACCGATCAAGCGCAGTTTGTCCAGGATGATACTTGGGGAGAAACGTCTATCCTCTATACGAATAAGCCTGCGGGAGGGGCGGTATTGGGGACATGGAGCATGCCATCGGCAGAAAATTCCGTAGATATTGATATTAGTTCCCAATATAACACTGAACTTATCGGCGATAAGCAGTTAAGCTTAGTTATCACGTCACAAACGACAAACAACGTTTCTCACTATTATTATGCGAAGGAGAATGGAGGCGGCAAACCGAAGATTGTGGTTTACACGAAAAAGTCTACGGGCAGAACCATTGGCGCAGAGGCAGATACGATGGTGAGTGCAAGTGTGCCAACTGCGAACTATGGTAAAAATACGAATCTTGAGGTGAGAAATTCGGAATTTGTCCCACGCCAAACGTTTGTTCGTTTCGATCTGTCTAGCTTATCCAGCAATGTAACATCGGCTAAGCTTCGCCTTACCTCCTCTATTGTTGGCGGGGCCTTCACAGACAAGGTTCAGTTTGTAAGCGATGACAGTTGGGGAGAGGCCACGACCAATTATACGAACAGGCCACCCGTAGGTGCGGATCTGGGCACATGGGATATGCCTCCTGCCCAACAATTCGTGGATATTGACGTAACCTCGCAGGTGTTAACCGAGCTTGCCGGGGATAAGAAATTGAGTTTAGGTATTTCCTCGCTTACAGCGAATAATGTTTCACACTATTATTATTCCAGGGAAAAAGGCAGCTTAGGACCACAATTGCTCATCGAAACCGCACTACAGACATATAAAAGGGACGACGATTTGACCGTCCCCCCGGTAGCTTCGATGATCCTATCAGCAAACAAGATATGGCTGCAATGATGTATCGGACATGGCA
>NZ_JBFTQB010000130.1:0-12875 GCF_056398785.1 Paenibacillus sp. 01T422
GTTTGTTCCTGAACATATTTTACTGCTTCTTTTTTAAAATCTTCGTTATATCGTTGGCGTTGCTCTCCCATTGGCGGACACCCCCCTATTCGTTAAGTCTATTATTGGGGTCACTTAACGGATGTGTCCACTTCTTATTCTAGCCGCATTTTTCCTGCAATTTCAGGCGGGAAGCGTCTGTTGGGTACCTTAGCAGCTTTGGGCTTTGGGAATATGTCGGGGTTGCCGGGTTGGTAGGAACTTTTGGGGGGTGGGGGCTGGAGTTTCAAAACTTCACAACTTGCTCACTTGGGAACTGAAGAACTGGAACTTTGGAAGTTAGGAACTGGATCACTGGTGAGCTGAGCCACTCGGCGTCTGAGTGCATTTATTACTTGTTTTAACGCCGATTACTACTGCTACTTCCCCGCATCTGATCCACTTTAGCGCAAATAGATACAGTTTCTACCACTAATTTCTTCATATCCAGCCGATTTCGTCAGCCACCGACGATTTAGATGTAGTTTCTGGAGTAATTTCGTTCCCTGGACCGAATCCGCTCCGATTAACGGTAGTTTTTCCTGCTATTTCAGGCGGGAAGCGTCTGTTGGGTACCTACGTGACTTTGGGAATTGTGAATATGTGCGGGTTGCGGGTCTGGGAGAATAGGARCTTAGGAGTTTGGGAATTTGGGAGTTTGAAATCTTTGGAACTTGCGAACTTAGAAACTGAGGAGCTGGAACTTTGGAAGTTAGGAACTGGATCACTCGTGAGCTGAGCCTCTCGGCGTCTGAATATATTGATTACTTGTATTAACGCCGATTACTACTGCTACTTTCCCGCATCTGACCCACTTTAGCGCAAATAGATACGGTTTCTACCACTAATTTCTTCCAATCCAGACGATTTCGTCAGTCACCGACGATTTAGAGGTAGTTTCTGGAGTAATTACCTTCTCTGGAGCGAATTCGCTCCGATTAACGGTAGTTTTTCCTACTATTTCAACGGGGGAGCATCTGTTGGGTAGCTAAGGGGTTGCGGGTTGCGGGTTGCGGGTTGCGGGTTGCGGGTTGTAGGTTGTAGGTTGTAGGTTGTAGGTTGCAGGGTTGAGGGTTGTAGGGTTGGCGGTTGTTTACTCTAGTTCCTTTTCACCGAACGGTCCTGTCCTGTATATCCTGTATATCCCGTTTCTCCTTACTCATATCGCTATCCTGCTTACCTTTACTCTCATCGCTACCCCGGTTAAGCCCCTTATCCAGYGAAACCGTATGAACATGATCCTGCATCTTCACATGCTTCAATGCATTAATCTCCCCCCCGATAATAATGAGCAGCGCGGATATGTAGAACCAAGTCATAAGGACGATGATCCCCCCGACACTGCCGTAAGTAGCGCTATAATTCGTAAAGTTATTCACGTAGAAAGAGAAGCCGAGCCCCGTCCCCTGCCAGCCAATGGAGGCGAACAAGGCGCCGGGGAGCACACTTTTACACGTGAGACAGGTGTTCGGAGCTATGTAATAAATGCCTGTGAAAACAATGAACAAGATAATGAAATTCACAATCCAGCGAAGATTGTTCCAAACGTTGACCTTCGTTGTCGCCAGATGAACATGCGCTTGTACCCAATCGCCAATCCAATGACCGAATACGCTCAAAAGCAGCGCAGAAGCAATGACTATGAGCATGCCCAGCGTCAGCATAACAGCCAGAAAACGCGAGTGAATAAAGCTTTTGCGCTCTGGCAAACCGTAGGCTTTGTTCACGGCAATCACGATGGCGTTCATCGCTGCGCTAGCGCTCACCAAAGCAAGGATTAGCCCGAAGGACAAGGTCCCTCCTCTTTTTACATCGAGCAGATTCGTCAAGGTATCCTCAAGCCAACCGGAAACAGCGCCCGGTATATAGTCTTTAATCAGCGTCACTACATCATCAGAGGAGAATGGCAAGTACCCGAGCAAACTTAGAATAAAGAGCAGAAACGGGAACAGCGACAGCAGGAAATAATAGGCGCACTGTGCAGCCAGCCCCGTAGCATCGTGCTTTTGGAATTGGTGCCAGAGCAATTTCAAGTTAGATATAACCATTGGCGGAGTTATCCTTTCATTGCTCAAGAATTGTGATAAAATAGGTAGTTCAGTCCTGCAAGGAACAGGTGATTACCAATGAACTCTCTTTCTATTTACCCTACTCCAATAAGCTCTAAACCAGCCACTGAGCAAAAGGTTCCACACGCGCAGATGGCACGGTTGACGAATAGCTCGGATTTTGTACCCGACGAGGATCGGGACGCTTATTTTTTCCGCGACTTGGAACATCATCGCATCTTGTTGAACGAAGATCAGGTACAGGCTGTGCGCCATTTCAAAGGCCCTCTTCTCACGTTAGCAGGAGCAGGTTCCGGTAAAACAACGGTGCTGGTATGCCGAGTCGCTTATTTGCTGCGCGTTCACCGGGTGCACCCGTCGAATGTGTTGCTGATTACTTTTTCAAAAAAAGCCGCCGAAGAAATGCGGGAGCGCCTCGCTTCCCTGCCTGGCCTAGATACAAGCATCACCAACTCGATGCAAGTGAGGACGTTCCACGCCTTTTGTCTTCGATTGCTGCGCATGAACGGGTTCAATCAGGAGATTCTGAGCGACGGCCGCTATCAGCAAATTGTTTTCAAACGCATCATGCTGAGCATGGGGCTTCAGGATACTTACCAACCCGAGGTTCTCATCTCCATGCTTTCCTCCTATAAAATGCAACTGATCGACGTCAGCGACCTTCCCGAAGATACGGAAGAAGATCAGGAGATGAAGCGAATTTTTCTGCAATATGAGCAGTGGAAAATGGAGCAGATGAAGATCGATTTCGACGATATTTTGATCCTCGCATACCAGTTGTTGAAGGACAATGGAGATATCCTGCGCTCACTGGAGCGAAAGTTTTCTTACATCAGCGTCGATGAGTTTCAGGATACGAACACTGTGCAGTACGAGATTATTAAAATGATTGCTCGAAACCATCAGAATTTGATGGTCGTCGGTGATGATGACCAAACGATTTATTCATTTAACGGAGCTCGGAATGAATTTATTTTACAGTTTCATGAGCAGTACCCTGCAGCAACGACAGTGACTCTCGATATCAACTATCGATCCACCTCGAGCATCGTCGGGCTGGGCAATGCTATCATCAAGCATAACGTCCAGCGCAAAAACAAGACACTGCTTGCCACCAAACAAAGTGATACGAAACCGCTGTATATACGGCCTGCCAGCAGCGACGACGAGGCGGATTGGTTAATCAACGATATTCGGGTCAAAGTCGCCGAAGGTGGCTGTGCGTATGGGGATTTTGCCATTCTGTACCGGACGCAAAGCAACAGCAGGGCTATTATTGAGCAGTTAATCCTGCATAATTTGCCTTTTGTCGACTATGGCAGCAGCGATTCTTTCTATGAACAATGGATGGTGAAGCCGATTATCGATCATCTTCGGATTGCTCATGAGCGCCGCAATTTTGAAGCGATAGAGGGTGTCCTACCTTCATTATATATAGGGCGTGACCAAGGCATGCGGATTATTCAGGAACAGGAGGCGATTCAGGCTAAAAAGTGGCCGTTGATCCACCTATTGGGCTTGCCGCAGCTGAAGGATTTTCAGAAAGAAAAGCTCAAAAGCCGCATCCGTCTTATCAAATCACTCGCCGAAATGAAGCCGCTGGAAGCCATTCAGGCCATCCGCAAAGACTTCTACGATACCTTCCTGGAGACGAATAAGCGAAGCAAGCTTACGCATCACCGGGAAATGCTGAAGGAGACGCTGGATGAGCTAGAGTCCTCAGCCAAACGTTTTGATTCGGTGGAGCAGTTCCTTTATTTTATCCATGAAGTCGCAATAAAACGCACGGAAATGAGCGCACTGCAAAAAGGCCATGCGGCGAACAGAATTTCGCTCATGACGATTCACAAATCAAAAGGCCTCGAGTTCAAGGTGGTCTACTTACTCTGTGCGATTGAGGGCAACATGCCGCATAGCTCGGCACTCGAGGCGAACCAGCTGAACGATGTTCAGCTGGCTGGTGTCACCGCGCGCGACAAAACCGCCGCCGCGCTAGAGGAAGAGCGGCGACTCGCTTACGTCGCCGTCACGCGCGCCAAGGCCGAGCTGCTGATCAGCTCGCCGGCGTATTATCGCGGGAAGAAGGCGGAGCCTTCCCGCTTCCTGCTGTCCGCGTTCCCTGGCGCGGACGTGCCCGACAGCCGCAAGCCTGTGGCGGCTGCTCCGACTAAGACAGCCGCACCGCGAACGGCGGCTGTCACGAAAACGGCAGCCCCGACGGAGCTAGTCGCGGCGTGGGTTTGCGGCCAGGCCGGCTGCAAGGCCTGGTCGCGCATTTCTTCGCCGCAGGAAGCGCGGCTAACGGCGAAGGCGTGCCCCTTGTGCAGCGGGGCTATGGTCAAGGGCAGCAGGCTCGTCCCGCTCGCCCGCTAGCAATAAGAAAGGACGAAGCAGAGTGATTCTGCTTCGTCCTTTTTTCAATTACACTAGCTCTCTCAACGCTGCAAGTGCCGCGTCATAATTCGGATGCTCTTTCATTTCGGTTAAATATTCAACATAACGAACCGTATTATCAGCATCTACAAGGAAAATCGCCCGTTGATCGAGCTGGATTTCTTTAATCAATACGCCGTACGCTTGACCGAAGTCACGATGTTTGTAATCGGAAAGTGTAATGACTTTATCGATCCCGGCAGCCCCGCAGAAACGACTTTGTGCAAAAGGAAGATCCACAGAAATCGTCAGGATGACTACGTTATCCCCCAGTTTATCTGCTTCCACATTGAAGCGGCGCGTCTGCGCATCGCAAGTGGCTGTGTCCACAGAAGGAACAACGGAAATCAGCTTAATTTTGCCTGCATAATCCGACAAGCTAACTTCTGTCATAAGATCCTTATTCACCTTGAAATCAGGTGCTTGATCGCCAACTTTAATCTCCGGTCCTAGCAGGGTTACTGGATTTCCTCCAACTGTTGCTACTCCTGTGCGCTCTTGTACTTGTGTCATTGTAGTGCCTCCTGAATGATTATTGTGGTTTATATGTTTGGATGCCGGGAAAAGGTATTAAGCTTGCTCGATAACGGCTTTAAGTCTCTCTTTGGGTTGCACGCCTACTAGCTGATCAACAACTTGACCGTCTTTGAAAACTAACAAGGTTGGAATGCTCATAACGTTATATTTAGCAGCGGACTCCGGGTTGTCGTCCACGTTGATTTTTACGATTTTGGCTTTGTCGCCAACCTCGGCGGAGAGTTCATCCAGGATCGGAGCAATCATTTTACAAGGGCCACACCATGGTGCCCAGAAATCGACGAGTACGGTTCCACTACTTGTTTCATTTTGGAATGTTGCATCGGAAATTTGGTTAACTGACATGATGAATTCCTCCTAGAAATTAAGTTTATATCATAGCTATTGAATGTTATTCGGCTGTTACTGTGGATCTTATTTGGTTGTTACTAGCGCAGGTTTTTCTGAAATATATCGCTCAGCATCGAGCGCTGCCATAGCACCACTTCCTGCTGATGTGATGGCTTGTCGGTAGATGTGATCTTGTACGTCACCGCAGGCGAATACGCCTGGTATAGCTGTTTTGGACGTTCCCGGAATGACTTGCAGATAACCGAGCTCATCAGTTGGCAGTTGCCCACCCAGGAAACCAGTATTCGGCGTATGCCCGATAGCAAGGAAAATGCCATCTGCTTCAAGCAACTCTTCCTCGCCTGTTTCGTTGTTGCGTACTTTAAGCCCTTTTACACCTAGCGGTCCAGCTACAACTTCCAGCGGCGTGCGGTTCAGGCTCCAAGTCACTTTCTCGTTGCCGCGAGCGTGATCTTGCATGATTTTCGATGCTTTCAGATCATCACGACGATGCACGACGCGTACTTCAGAAGCGAATCTGGTCAAAAATTGTGCCTCTTCCATCGCGGTATCTCCGCCGCCGATTACGATAATTTTCTTATTCCTGAAGAAAAATCCGTCACAAGTTGCGCAAGTGCTGACGCCTTTGCCAATATTCTCGGATTCCCCAGGGATACCTAATTTCTTGGCTGTAGCCCCTGTAGAAATAACGATCGAATCCGCGGTCAATTGACCTCCACCTTCTAAAAATAAAGTGAATGGCCGTTTCGACATCTCCACTTCTGTCACACGTCCCGACTGGATCTTAGCGCCGAAACGCAGCGCCTGCTTCCTCATGTTGTCCATGAGTTCAGGGCCCATAATCCCGTCCGGGAAACCTGGGAAGTTATCCACCTCTGTTGTGGTGGTTAATTGCCCGCCGGGCTGTATGCCTTCGATGACAAGCGGCTCAATGTTCGCTCTAGCTAAATAGATGGCAGCCGTTAATCCGGCAGGCCCTGTTCCGATAATGATCGCTTTGTGGTGCATAGGAATGCCTCCTTTTAATGATCGTTATTTGTTAATTTTCAGATTGTTGATTATGTGAAGAAATCTCTTGTTTCTTACCATTCATTTGTTAGCAAATTAATTTGATGCAAACCTTATGAATGAATCATATCAATTTCACTTAAATTTGTCAACAATTAAATTGCATACAAATTAAAATAGAATACTGGTCCTTTCTGCTTCCATAATCCGGCTAAGCCTTCATGAAACTTTCAGTTAGACTTCATGTAGACTTCAGATTCCATAGGCATAATAAGAGCATGTCATCCAGAGACACATAATTGAAGGGAGCACATATGAATAATACAAAACTACGGTCAAATGCCACATGGAAATGGGTATCAGCTATCCTGCTGATCTGCCTTATTGCATATATCGCCTTCTACCCACCTTCTAAGCATGCAGCGAATAGCGYGGGGTCAGTCGAACCCGTTGCCAAAGTCAATGGTGTCAGCATCAACTCTGACCAGTTATATCAAGCCATGCTCGCCAGCGGTGGTGCGCAGACTCTTGATTCCATGATCTCGGAAGAGCTCATTAATCAAGAAGGTCAAAAAGCAGGTATTACCGTCACCGATGAAGATATTGATAAAGAAGTTGCTAATGTAAAAGGCTCTTACGGCTCTGACGCTGAGTTCCAGCAAGCACTCACTTCTTATGGTATGACCATAGACGATCTCAAGAAAAGCATGAAATCGCAAGTACTTTTGAAAAAGATACTAACGCCTCAAATCACAATTACAGACGATGAAATCAAAAAATATTACGATGAAAACCTCGAAACCTTAAAGGTTCCAGAGCAAGTTCAGGCCTCCCATATCTCCGTCGCGACGAAAGAAGAGGCGGATGCGATTGTTGCTGATCTGAAAAGTGGTGCAGACTTTGCCGCGCTAGCTAAAAGCAAATCTTTAGACACGGCAACCAAAGACAATGCCGGATCTCTTGGCTACATCTCTAGCGGCAACATGGACGAAGCGTTCGACACCGCGGCTTTTGCTTTAAAAGCAGGTGAAACCAGCGGCGCTGTTCAGACAAGCACAGGTTACGACATCATTAAGGTAACGGACCGTAAAGCAGCTACCACACCGACAATGGACGAGAAAAAAGAGGACATTAAGTCAGCGATCACCAATCAGAAACTGGCTTCCCTCTCGACTACATGGCTGCAGGATAAAAAAACGCAATCGACGGTTGAGAACTATTTGAGCAAACCTGCGGGAGCTTAAGGTAAGGCAGCAGCGGGAATAACTACCGCTAATCTGAGCCAAACGGGAGCAGCAGCGCGGTTAGAAGTATTTTCTCCAGCTAAAAGGCTGAATTGGGCAAGAATACTGCGAATACAGCCCTTTTAGCGGTAGATTTTCCATGTATAGTATCCGTACAGCTATTTCCGCTTGGAATAACATGAGTTATTCCCTCTATTCCACATAACGAGAGGCCGCTGCCTCCACGAATAGCACAAAAAAAAGGATGCCCCCAGGGCATCCTTTTTTACGGTGTACGAGTCTTCATCTCGTCCAGGCTCTTGAACTGATAGCCCTGACTTCTGGCGTCGTCAATGATTTTGGCGAGAGCCTCCGTGTTATCTTTGGATACGGAATGCAGCAGAATCACCGCGCCAGGGTGCAGCTGCGCCATCACATTTCTGTACGCATACTCCCAGCCCTTCTGCTGCTTGGGCTCCCAGTCGCGATACGCAATGGACCAGAACACGTTCGTGTAGCCAAGCTGCTGGCTGACAGCTAGCGATTGGCCGTTGAAGATGCCCCGCGGCGCGCGCAAATAATGCATTTCCTTCTGCCCAGTGACGGCGCTCACGCCATCTCTCACTTGGTCCAGCTCTTTCCTGATACGCTCTGCGGAAATTTGGCTCATATCCGGATGGCTCCAGGAATGGTTGCCAATCAAATGGCCCTCTTGCGCCATGCGTTTAAGTAGTTCCGGCTCGGTTTTGATGTAATGACCCGTCACAAAAAAGATGGCTGGCACTTGCTTTTCTTTCAGCACATCCAAAATTCTGCCGGTATACCCCTGCTCATACCCATTATCGAACGTCAGGAACAATTCTTTGACCGCTAGATCGCCTGTAAAAATAGCCCCATGCTGCTTCAACAGATTCTTGAAGCCTTCTTCATCAATGGAAGGACGCTGTCCGTTCGCGCTTTTTTTGAAGCCGAAATGATAAGACCCGTCAGCGGATACGAGCGTGGCCTGTCCGAACAGCATCGCAATCACGACGGTAAGGATACGGATGTAATTCATGGGTGCAGATTCACTCCTTGCCTTCTGTGGTTGAGTTAAGCCTTCATAGACTGTTACTAATATTCCACAGGAAAGGCTAGAGTAGGCGTGTTTCGAGCAGGGTAATATTGGATATTAGACGCCGCTAAGCTAATAAGTTCAATCGATTACTTTCCCGAAAATCTCCACGATATCCGCGCGGAACGAATGCCCCACCAGCTTCTGAATTTCTTCATAGGCTTCCCGCTGGGACATCTCCTGCCTATAGGAACGAGGCGTCGTTAGCGCCAGGAATACTTCCACTAACCCAAGCATCTGCGACAACAGCGGGATCTGGTCCCCTGCTAGCCGATAGGGGTAGCCGGTGCCGTCCACTTTTTCATGATGATACAGGAACGCCCTCTCCACCTCTTCAAAATCCGGGATGCCTTCACATAATTCCTTCGCCATATAGCAGTGCTCCTGAACGACCTCGAATTCGAATTCGGACAGCTTTCCTTCCTTTTCGAACATATAATCCGGAAGCTTGACCCTGCTAACAAAATGCAAAAGAGACAGCAGATCAATCTCCCACTCCTGTACGCGCAATCCCCCATAAGCCTTCACCAGCGACTTGAGCAGCATGCTCATCTCTCCAATTTCTTTCCGCGACGTTTGAGTTTTGCGCTCTCCAACGGGTATAAAACTTTGTAGAAGGTTAATCACCTGCTGTTTCTGCTGTTGGAATGCCAATGTTTCGACACGTTTTTTATACTGTTTACGCGAAATGAGGATGATACCACCCAGAATCACACTTCCTAATGTATAAACACCTCTGGTTATAGCCGCAATCATTGGCGAAACGTCCCCCACAATAACAGAGGTAGGCCCGAATATAGAGAGGAGCACGACGTACATCATAACAACGAGAGAGCCGTATACATATATTTTGGAATCTACCAGCAAACTAAGGAGAATGGGACAAAAGGCAATCGCCACCCACATGTGCCACAACGACAAAGGGTTGTAAAGCGTAGTGACGACAACAACAACGAAAATAATGACTGGAGATATGAGCTGCGTATACACATTTTCTTTGGGCAGGTTCCTTTGAATGACAAGAATTCCCCAAGAGAAAAGCGACACGGTAAGCGACGTTACCATATATAGATAAGATTCCGAGTCTCTGACAACGAGCCAATAGAGTATTCCACTAATCGACTCGTATCCTTCATTAAATAACCGTCCACACCGGCTTGAAAAGCACGATAAATATCTTCACTCTCATCAAATGCAGTTAGGATAATAATTTTCATCTGCGGATATAGGCTCTTGAGCGCCTTCGCCCCCTCAATGATCGGCATGCCGGGCATCTTGAGATCTGTCAGCAGTAGATCAGGCACTAAGGAAAGCGACTGCTCAATAGCTTCATTGCCATTAGTAGCCTCGCCTGTCACCACATAAGTGCCACAGCTATCAAGCAGAATTTGAAGGCCTGCCCTTACAATGGAACTGTCATCCGCAATAATGACTTTATACATAAGCTATACTCCTCTCTCGTGGTATACATGCGGTAACTGTTGTTCCCACTGCTACCTCAGATTGGAATGAGATTGTGCCATTCAACGTTTTGATCCGGCTCTCCATACCACCTAATCCGAACCTTCCCTCTTGATGCCTGTCCACTGACTTCATTCCGATTCCGTCGTCCTTAATCGCAACCGTCCATTGTACACTCGTAACTTCAATCGTGACGTGAAGATGCTTCGCTTTCGCGTGTTTGATGACGTTGTTGGCCGCTTCCTCCACCAAATGATAGATTGCGCCTTCGATGTCCACCTGTTCCTGCGAGACCCAACCGATATGCTCAAAAATCGGCTTCACTCCCGTGTTTTCTGTGATACGCTGCAGCAACTTTTCAATCGCATAATGGAGATTAAATGTTCTCTTCTCATCCTTAAGCTCGATAATGAATTGTCGGATATTGCGGTGGCTTTCTTTCACCTTTTTCTCAACCTCGGTTACGTAAGGGAGCATTTCCTCGCGCGCATGCGCGGGCAGTGCATTTTTCAACTGAAACAGCTGAATGGAGATGAAAAACAGCTCTTGTGTGATGCCGTCATGAATGTTCTGCGCAATCGTATTGCGCTCAATAGCGACCGCTGCTTCTTCTGCTTCCAGCAGTTCCTCATCACTGAAATGAATGGCTTCCAACCTCATAAGCATGAATTGGATATACATTTTGTGCAGGATCGATAATTCATTTTTCTCCGCTCTCACCAACAGCCAGCCATACGATTTCCCACTGCGATCAAGCAGTGTCTGGATGTACAGAGACTCTAATTCACCTGTAGGAGATGGTAATCTGGCATACATCCTCTGACTGTTCAGCGAAGCGTTTTGCTTCATATAGTTCGTGAAATAAGTATGCTTCCAGCTCTGTGCCTTCTCGTTTTGTCTATCACTTTCCATACAAATAATGACTTCACGCTCATCCAAAATTTTCTTGAGCAGTCCTTCTAAATAAGGAATACTCCCTTGCTTCCTCGGCTGCCGCGCCATAAAACGAGACGAGTAAATCATCACCAGCTTGCGGAATTGCTTACGCACTACTTGTATGGTGTAGTGCGCAAAACTTACCAAACAGAAGTAAGCCAGCACAATAAAGCTATAATCAAAATGGTTCAGGAGATACATGTACGCAGCCCCTTCAGCAGTCACAGCAAATACTATAGGGAGGATAAGCGCATAACAAAACAAGATTTGGAAATACCTTCGCCATGTCACAAACCGTTTAACCATTAATAGCCCGGTAAAGCAGTAAATTAAGAACGGAGAGGACAACCCCCCTGTTAACCAAAGCAAGTAAACGCCAAATCCAATATCAGCTGCCGATGCCGCAATTGCCGCTTTTTTATCCATTTTGAACAGATATAACAGACTGTAGGCCGTGTGAAATAGAACCGCAGCTAACAACAATCCCGGTGTCACATTGCCCGATTTGGTATATATCAGGAGCCCCATCAACAGCAGCACCCATCTGCCCCCGAAAAATAAATACAAGCTTGATTTATTAGTTAGTACCATCCGGAAATTCTCCTAAACTTTATCAATTCTTAATGGTCTTTCGACTATTTTTGTTATACAATGAAGCAGTCACCTAGAATTATAGGTAAAAAGCACTAGGATTTTATACCTAGTTTCAGTATATCATAGATCGCATGAATTTGGAGGGAACCCGATCGATGAATATGATTATCCTTGATGACCACCCGCTTGTTCGCAAAGGCATTTGTACCATTGTTTCATCTGGTCAATTTATGAATATTGTTGGGGAAGCAGCGAATACGAAGGAGGCTCTACAGCTTCTGGATCAGACAAACCCCGATCTTGTGCTCGTAGATTTGAATTTGGGAGCTGAGAACGGAATCGATTTTATTCAAGAGGCACGTAGGGCAGGACAYGCTTGTAAATACATAATCTTAACTTCATCCATCACGCAAAGTGAGCTTCATCTCGCACAATCCATGCAGATTGAAGGCGTCTGTTTAAAGGAAGCGTTTCCAGAAGACTTGTTGTACGGTATTGAAGTTGTAGCTCGCGGTCGTAAGTATTATGATCCGGTGTTGATGGGGTCCATCATGGACCATAAATCAGGCAGAGAGAAGCAGGAGCTTTCTGAGCTGACCCCCAAGGAACTTGAAGTACTGATGTCGCTCGGTAAAGGCCGCTCCAACAAGGAGATCGCTAACGCCCTCTACATCACAGAGTTCACAGTCAAGAAGCATGTGAGTCAGGTTCTAGCCAAGTTAGAACTGGCGGATCGGACGCAAGCTGCCTTATACGCTTTATCCAAAGGCTTGGTTCAATTCGAAATGCAGCGTTAATCGCCTACACATAAGAAAGATCCGCTGGGATAACCCGCCGGATCTTTTTTTTGGCTTTACAGGTCAAGAGGTTCAGCAATTTGATGCATCGGCAGCAAGGAGAAGACAGCATAACCTTTCACATCTTTGATGTGCACCGGACCCAGAGAGGGATCCCGACTATCCTTGCTTTCCCCCAAGTTCCGATTGTCTCCAACCACGAACAGGTAGCCGCTTGGAATCGTCTGTACGTCCATATTTTCCGACTTGCCGGCAGTATACAGCTCAGGAAGCGGTGCCTCATTGACATAAATAACGCCATCCCGTATGAAAACACGGTCGCCTTGAACAGCAA
>NZ_JBFTQB010000131.1:0-13280 GCF_056398785.1 Paenibacillus sp. 01T422
GCCTCTCTAGAAGCGGAACTCGGTTCAGTTTTGCTTAAAGTCGCGGCATCTTCTCACTATATCTCAGGACCAGAGGTTAAATTATTTGAATCGGAAATTGCCTCATATTTAGGCTGCAAACATGCCATCTCGTGTGCAAACGGCACAGATGCGTTAGTATTGACTTTGAAGGCACTGGGAATCGGACCAGGGGACGAAGTAATTACCTCGCCGTTTACCTTCTTTGCTACAGCTGAAGCTATATCAAGCGTAGGTGCAACGCCAGTATTTGTAGATGTAAAGGTCGATACTTACAATATTGATACCGAATTACTTGAGCAGAAGGTGAATGCTCGGACTAAAGCTATTATGCCTGTTCATATTTTTGGACAACCTGTAGATATGGACCCTTTAACTGAAATTGCAAGAAAGTACAATCTTCTTGTTGTAGAGGACGCATGTCAGGCTATTGGTGCTGAATATAAAGGACAGAAAGCTGGGACATTAGGTGATGTAGGCTGCTTTTCATTTTTTCCAACTAAAAATTTAGGTGCCTTTGGAGACGGTGGGCTTATTGTGACTAACAACGACCGAACGGCAGCTATTTTAAGGGGCTTAAAAGCTCATGGTAGTGGTCATGTAGGCATGATAGCTTATAATAATATGAACTCGGTTATCGAGGATTCTCAGGTAATCAGTCACTTAGATGATCAATCATCTAAGTATTACAATTATTTAGTTGGCTACAATTCTAGATTAGATGAAATTCAAGCAGCGGTATTACGCATCAAATTAAAGCATTTAGATAATTGGAATGAAGCGAGAAGACAAATTGCTAGTATGTATAATGAAAAGTTAGAAAGAACAAAGCTTGTTTTGCCTAAAGTAGCGAGAGAAGTTTTAGAGGTTGTTCATCTCTACGTAATTCAAACAGAAAACAGAAAAGAGCTTGTCCAATATTTACAGGAAAAGGGGATTTCAACAGGCGTTTTTTTAGGACCTTCCTGCGTGTTTACAAATGTAACAAACCCTAGAAGCCATATAAGCCGCAAACAAGAATTCAAGCAAACATTAGTTGGCAGGGGTTCTACAATCGGTGCAAATGCAACAATTGTATGTGGAAATACAATTGGAAAGTATGCTCTGATCGGTGCTGGTGCAGTAATAACTAAAAGTGTTCCTGATTATGCACTCGTTGTTGGGAATCCGTCAAAAATTATTGGATGGGTCTGCCAATGTGGAGAAAAACTGCACTTTGAGTTAGAACAAGCAACTTGTGGAGCATGTCAGACAAACTATACTAAGATTGATTTAGAAGTAAGGGAAGTGTTGAAATGAGCGAGTTACTACTAAGTAAGATTCTAAATAAATCGGCAGTCATCGGTGTTGTAGGTCTCGGTTATGTAGGGCTTCCACTAGCCTTAGAAAAAGCAAAAGCCGGATTTCGTGTGATCGGTTTTGATATACAAGCTGATAAAGTTGAGAAAGTAAACCAAGGGATTAACTATATAGGAGATATCATTGACAGTGAATTTGCTGATATCGTTTCGCAGGGGTTGCTGAAAGCAACCTCGGATTTCTCATTTGTTAGAGATGTGGATTGTATTGCGATTTGTGTGCCAACCCCACTTGATAAGTACTATCAACCCGACATTTCTTATGTGGTAAATTCCACTAGAGACATTGCTAAATATCTAGACAAAGAAATGTTAATCATTTTAGAAAGTACGACCTACCCAGGTACAACGGAAGAAATATTGAAACCCATCTTAGAAGAAGGAGGACTTCAATGTGGTAAGGACTTCTTTTTAGCATTCTCACCTGAGCGTGTAGATCCAGGCAACAAGCTTTATGGAACCAAGAATACACCTAAAGTTGTAGGTGGTGTAGGTGAAACTAGTACGAAACTTGCTGCAGCCTTATATCGGAGTGTTCTGGAAGGTGAGATTCATGAAGTTTCTAGTCCTGCTGTGGCAGAGATGGAGAAAATTCTTGAAAATACGTTCCGAAATATTAATATTGCACTTGCCAATGAGATGGCGATCCTTTGTAACAAAATGGGTATTAATGTTTGGGAAGTTATTGATGCAGCGAAGTCCAAACCTTATGGGTATATGGCTTTTTATCCAGGGCCTGGTTTAGGTGGACACTGTATTCCAGTAGATCCTTTTTATTTAACATGGAAGGCTCGAGAATATGACTATCATACACGTCTAATTGAAACCGCTGGTGAAATAAACATTTATATGCCCCAATTTGTAACGGAAAGAAGTATGAAGATCTTAAATCGTTTTAGGAAGACAATGAATGGAGCTAAAATTTTATTGCTTGGAGTTGCWTATAAACAAGATATTGATGATTTGCGTGAGTCTCCCGCCTTGAAAGTTATAGAGCACCTTGAGAAAGAAGGGGCAGAAATAAGTTATTATGACCCTTACATTCCTCATTTCAATCATCATGGGAATGGATATCAATCCATTGAGCTTAATCAGGATAAACTTCGCAATGCAGACTTGGTAATTCTTACAACCATGCATACACAGTTCGATTACGAAAATATTGCCAGAGATGCTTATTGATAAGAAGAGATTCGGGAAAATATATATGGTTTCTGTCAATGTGTTCTGGCAAAGACCGCAAAGCTATTATGATGCGGCATCATGGCGTGGAACCTGGGAGCTTGATGGTGGAGCATTTATGAATCAAGCAAGCCATTATGTGGACATGATGGAATGGTTAATTGGTGATGTGGAGAAGGTATACGCGATAACGGATACCATGGCTCGTGATATAGAAGCTGAAGACACAGGAAGTGCCGTACTTCGTTTTAAAAATGGAGCCATCGGTAACATGAATGTAACTATGCTGACGTATCCTAGAAATCTTGCTGGGAATTTGACGATTCTCGGGGAAAAGGGTACTGTTGTCGTTGGCGGCACCTCCGTTAATACCATTGACAAATGGGATTTTGAAGACTCTGATGATGACGATGATCTGGCATCTAACGTTAGCTATACACCTCCATCTGTCTATGGATTCGGTCATATTGGTTACTATCAAAATGTAGTAGATGTGCTTTTGCACGGTGCTAAGCAAGGAACAGATGGAAAAGAAGGAATGAAATCATTAGAGGTAATTCTAGCTATTTATCAATCTGCCAGAGAGCATAAGGAAATTAAGCTGCCATTGATTGAAAATGATTAAATAGTTAAGAGGATCTATAACAACTAAACGACCTCTATCCGATATAAAAGATATACACATATCTTCGGATGGAGGTTTTTCTATGGGCATTAACTACCCAGTCGGTGGGTTCGGAAACAGCGCAGGAGAAGGAAAGCCAGCCCCTGAGCCAATTAAGGTACATAAGGTAGATGAGATCGGGACCAATAATGCAGCAGCATTCATTGCATCTAACATTACAAACACGACGGAACTTAAAACTGCTGAACTACAAGGCGAAAATGTCACAATTAGTGATGCTCAACTAGTAAAGGCAATTGAACACGCCATTAAAGCAATTCAAGGCAGAACAACATCTCTTGAGTTTTCTATTCATCAAAAAACGAAGCTAATTTCAGTTAAAGTCTTGGACAAAGATACGGGTGAAACGATACGTGAAATTCCGCCTGAAAAGAGTCTGGATTTCGTGGCTAAGCTCTGGCAGATGGCAGGAATACTTGTTGACGAGAAAAGATAGATAAAATTATTGAGAGGAGTGAAACGACATGGTATTAAAGTGATCAAGCTCGCTACATCAGCATCGGTCACTTCTGAAAAAACAGGACAATCATCTGAAGCTGCGCAACTGAAATCTATTGATGCGACATTTACAAATGCTACAACACTGTCTATTGGTGGAGAAAAAGGAACAGCCACGATTAATGTAAAGCCTACTGACACGATTGCGGGATTAGTTGCTGCTGTAAACGGGAAAACAAGCACAACTGGCGTAACGATGAGTTATGATGCAACGTTGGATAAATTTTTCTTTGCTTCCTCATCCACAGGAAGTAAGGCGGGGATTGATCTAAAAATGGGTAGCGAAGAGAATGGTCACAATCTTTTGACTTCCGTATTGAAGTTAAGTGTAGACAACGATAACAATACTGCTACTCCGAGCATTCCGCTTTCAACAGATCAAGCAAACAAAGGACAAACTTTAACAGGTACTCAAGCTTTCGCGAGTGGTATCACAACACTGATTGATAAAGATCTAGCAACGACTCAGAAGTTTCATATGGAAGCTAACGGGAAGACGTTAGACTTGGATATTACAAAAACGACAACGGTTGGCCAGCTTATTGATCAAATCAATAGCTCTGATATTGGTAAGTCAGGTGTGTCAGCCTACTTGGATGCAAATAATAATATTGCTTTCAATAATCCGGATCAGACAAAAGCTATTACATTTGGTGATGCAACGTCAGACACATATGATCTTCTTGATAAATTGGGTGTTAAGACACCAGTAGCAACTGGAAATCAGGATTATGCTTCATACAGTATTACTGGGCAAAAAGCGCAGGTTGAATTCAACGGAGCTTCTGCAGAGTATGACACAAATACATTCTCTATCAGTGGGATGAACATTACAATTAAAAAGGCACAAACAACAGCAGTTAATATTACAAATACACGCGATGTTGATAGTGTCTTTAACTCGATTAAATCGTTCGTTGATAAATATAATGAATTAATTGATACTGTGAATACCAAAACCTCGGAGAAGCGTAATAGAGATTATGCGCCGCTTACGGATGAACAACGAGAAGCTATGAAAGATGACCAAATTACGACCTGGGAAACAAAAGCAAAAAGCGGTATGTTGCGCAGTGATTCACTTTTGACAAGTGCTATGACTGGTTTTAGATCAGCTTTCTCTAGTTCAGTAGAAGGTCTCCCGGTAGGTAATGCCAAAACGCTGTCTCAAATTGGTATTTCCACAGCTAATCTTAGCGGCACCAGTATTTCGGGAAGTTATCTAGAGAATGGTAAGATCTATATCGACGAGGATAAGCTTAAGAAAGCTATTGCAGAAAAGCCTGATGAAGTGATGGCTTTATTTACAGCCAATGATGGTTTGAAAGACTCCGATAAAGGCGATGGCTTGGCAAGACGCTTGTCTGACAAAGCAGATGCTCTTTTCAAAAATATTACAGCAAAAGCCGGTATAACGAATAGTGTGGACACGAGTTATCTGATGGGGAAATCAATTAAAGATATGGACAAAAGAATTGATGCGTTTACTACTAAACTATCAGATCTCGAAACCCGTTACTATAACCAATTCACCGCAATGGAAAAGTATATGAACCAAATGCAAGCCCAAAGTGCACAGCTRATACAACAAATGGGCTAATAAGGGTTCTACTTTAAACTAGGGGGAAATAACCATGATTCAGGCCCAACGTAATAAATACTTGGAGAATACGGTTCAAACGGCAAGCCCAGCACAGCTGCTGATTATGCTATGTGATGGGGCAATCCGTTTTTGCCGTGCGGGTATAGAGGCTTTGAAAACAACCAACTACCAAGACGCTAACACCAACCTAGTCAAGGTACAGGACATTATTAGCGAGTTCTCCATTACAATTGATCGGAACGCTCCGATTGCTGATGATTTATTGAGACTTTACGAATACTTTAATCACCGCTTAATTGAAGCTAATATCAAGAAGTCGATTGAGCCTGCTGAAGAAGTGCTTGGTTTTTTGATCCAGCTGAAGGAAACTTGGCTGCAAGCAGCTAAGCAAGTTAATGCAAGCTCTGCAACACCTGCTGGAGCGCTGCATGGATAAGCTGGTCGTAGAATTGGAGCAATTGACGCAACAGGCTTTGGCGGAGCTTGTGACGATGGATGCTGATCGGATCTCTGAGTTTATGGAGAAGCGGGGAACTGTCATGCAGGAGCTTCTCAGTGCGACAGTAGCAATGACAGCGAGGGATAAAGAGGCTTATCAATCACGCATTCAATCCGTGATCAGTCTTGATCCTATTTTCTTGAAGAAGCTGCAACAATTTAGGGATGAAGCTAGTTTACAACTGGCCAAGCTGGACACGGGTAAAACCCAGCGGAACGCGTACGATAACCACTATGACGGTGAAAGTTACTTTTTCGACCGCAAAAAATAAGCTTACTCACAGAAACCTTTTGCCGCGGCAGAAGGTTTTTTGCTTATTAACGGTTTCGTATCGCTTTCCTATCAGAACTGTGGACAAGGAAATCGATGAAAGACCTCGTTGTGTACAAACCACACACAACGAGCCCAATTTATCCATAATTCACACACAAAGACCTGTGGATAATGTGCATAAACCTGTGCATAACTTTGTGAATAAATCGTAAAAACGCTCGATGTGACAGTATTCTACAAAATCTGCAGTTATCCACGGCTTGTATATACCCGAATTTTCAAAAAATTTACTTGATTGGCGAGTTTCAAATTGACAGGTCAAGCAGACGGGTGTTATAGTCAAAAAGTAAGGGCTTACATTATTCATTTGCTTATGATTTTACATTTTTTAAAACGAAGGGAATGTGTACGTTATGCAAGGTAAAGTGAAATGGTTCAACGCAGAGAAAGGCTATGGTTTCATCGAGCGTGAAGATGGTGGAGATGTATTCGTGCATTTCTCAGCTATTCAATCCGAAGGATTCAAAACGCTGGACGAAGGTCAAGCCGTTGAGTTTGACATCGTAGAAGGCGCACGTGGTCCACAAGCAGCCAACGTTAGCAGACTATAATCATCCGGCACGAGCTGTGCCGCTAGTATACACCTACGAACATGCACACCTCGGGAGTCATCCCGGGGTGTTTTTTTGCGTATACATATTATGCTCGGAATTTAAAGGAATTATGAAGATGGGGTGGAATGTAGTATACTGTAAGTAGGAAGGGAGATGTTTAACTATGATTATTAGCATTCGCGGAGAACACCTTGAAGTAACTGAGGCCCTCAGGGACTATGTCGAGAAAAAATTAAACAGACTAGATAGGTATTTTGAAGCTCCCCTTACATCCGACGTACAAGTAAAGCTAAGTGTGGTAAAAGATTTGCAAACCATCGAGGTAGCCATCCCTCTAACAGGCGTGCTGCTCAGAGCAGAGGAACGCAATTCTGATATGTATGCTTCGATTGATTTGGTTGTGGACAAGTTAGAGCGCCAAATTCGCAAGCATAAAACAAGAACCAACCGCAAAATTCGCGAAGAAGGCGGCAAGCGTGATTTATTCAAAATGGAAACATCACCTGTCACTTTTGTGGAAGAGGAAGATGACTTTGAATTGGTCCGCAACAAACGCTTCGATTTGAAGCCGATGGATGTGGAAGAAGCGATTTTGCAAATGAATTTGGTTGGTCATAGTTTCTTTGTTTTCTCCAATATGGACACAGATTCTGTCAATGTCGTTTACAAACGTAACGACGGCAAGTATGGATTGATCGAACCAGCTATTTACAAATAAAATAAACATACACAAAGAGCTTGATTCGATTCTGTCGAATTGAGCTCTTTTCTATTGGTTGAATCATGTAAATACGTATATTTTGCATGCATGCATTTTGGACAACGACTCAATACTATAGAAATAAGTTAAAACGTGAAACTTTTATGGGTTATGGGCAGTTTATATGGATGTAGACCGAGGGTTTGTTGCGGCAGAGCGGTCAAAGGTGGTACAATTTAAGGATACGAATGCAATAGAAAGGGGTTCACCGATGCTAGGACTAGTGAAAAAGATTTTTGGTGATTCCAATGAACGGGAAGTTAAACGGATGTTAAAAGCTGTTGATTATATCAACGAGCTTGAAGCAGGCATTGAGCCGTTATCTGATGAAGAGTTAAGAGKCAAGACGGTTGAGTTCCGCAATCGCTTGGAAAAGGGCGAGGAACTGGATGATTTGCTTCCAGAAGCTTTTGCTGTTGTCAGAGAGGCAGCCAAACGTGTATTGGGCAAACGTCATTACGACGTTCAACTTATTGGAGGTATGGTGCTGCACGAAGGCCGTATCGCTGAGATGAGAACAGGGGAAGGGAAAACATTAGTTGGAACACTCCCTGTATATTTGAATGCATTGCTGGGCAAAGGCGTGCATGTAGTAACTGTCAATGACTATTTGGCACAACGCGATAGCGGCGAAATGGGTCAAATATATGAATTCCTTGGCCTGACGGTTGGGGTAAATCTGCATGAACTTACTCATGAGGAAAAGCAAGCAGCTTACGCCTGCGATATTACTTATGGTACGAACAACGAATATGGTTTCGACTACCTGCGCGATAACATGGTGCTCTACAAAGAGCAGATGGTTCAGCGTCCGCTTTATTATGCGGTAATCGATGAAGTTGACTCCATTCTAGTCGATGAAGCTAGAACGCCTCTTATTATTTCGGGACAAGCTGCCAAATCAACCGATATGTATTATTCGGCGGACCGTTTTGTGTCCAATTTGAAAGCAGAAGAGGATTACACGATTGATATTAAAGTGCGTTCCGTAGCTCTTACGGAAGAAGGGGTTGCCAAAGCAGAGCGCGCCTTCGGTATCGAGAACTTATTTGATCATCAGAATGTGAATATTAATCATCACGTAACTCAGGGGCTTAAAGCTCGATATATCATGAGACGCGATGTGGACTACGTTGTACAAGAAGACGAAGTTATGATTGTTGATGAATTTACGGGCCGTATTATGACAGGCCGTCGCTATAGTGATGGGTTGCATCAAGCCATTGAGGCCAAAGAGCAACTGCAAGTTCAGAATGAGAGCATGACGCTAGCGACAATTACGTTCCAGAACTACTTCCGGATGTACCGCAAGCTTGCGGGTATGACAGGTACAGCGAAGACGGAAGAGGAAGAGCTCAAGAAAATTTATGGGCTTGAGGTTATCATTGTTCCGACCAACCGTCCAATGATTCGTAAAGATATGCCGGACGTGGTATATAAATCGGAGAATGGGAAGTTTAGGGCTGTAGTTGAGCAAATTGTGGAAAAACACAAACTCAATCAACCAGTTCTTGTCGGTACGGTATCGAYTGAGAACTCCGAAATTCTTTCTGATATGCTCAAAAAGAAAGGCATTCAACATAAGGTTCTAAACGCGAAGTACCATGCTGAAGAAGCTGAAATCGTATCTCGTGCGGGACAACCTGGCGCTGTGACGATTGCAACGAATATGGCGGGACGCGGTACGGACATTATGCTTGGCGAAGGCGTACATGGTATCGGTGGACTGCATATTATAGGTACAGAACGTCATGAAAGCAGACGAATTGATAACCAGCTGCGCGGTCGCGCAGGCCGTCAAGGTGACCCTGGTTCATCGCAATTCTACCTCTCACTAGAGGACGAATTGATGAAACGATTTGGCGCCGAGAATATTATGGCGATGATGGACCGTCTAGGAATGGAAGAAGATCAGCCAATCGAGAGCAAATTGATCTCGCGTGCGGTTGAATCTGCACAAAAACGCGTGGAAGGTAATAACTTCGACGTTCGTAAAGTGGTTCTTCAGTATGACGATGTGATGAATCAACAACGTGAAATTATTTATAAACAACGCCGCGAGCTGCTTGAATCCGAAAATATCCGCGAAGTCATCGAGGGTATGATCAACGCAGTGATCGAGCGCGTCGTGAAAGCGCACTGTCCGGAAGAGCAAATTCCGGAGGAGTGGGAGCTTCAAGAGGTCGCGAATTTCGTGAACAACAACTTCCTACAGGAAGATGCGCATATTAGCGATCAAAATATTTGGGGCAAAGAGCAAGAAGAGATCATTGATCTAATCAAAGATCTTGTTAGCAAACGCTATGACGAGCGTGAAGAAGAGATCGGACCTGAATTCATGCGTGAATTCGAGAAGGTTGTTGCTCTTCGTGCTGTAGACAGCAAATGGATGGATCATATTGATGCGATGGATCAGCTGCGTCAAGGTATCCACCTTCGTGCATACGGCGGTACAGATCCGCTTCGTGAATACCAGTTCGAAGGCTTCGAGATGTTCCAAGAGATGATTGAAAACATTCGTGAAGAAGTCGCGATGTATATCATGAAAGCTCATGTTCAAAGCAACCTGGAGCGTCAAGCTGTAGCCGAAGGGCAAGCAGTTGATACGAAGAACGAAGCTGGCGGCAAGAAGCCGGTCGTACGCGATGATGAGGAACGTATCGGACGTAACGATCCATGCCCATGTGGCAGCGGTAAAAAGTTCAAACAGTGCCACGGACAAGGCAGCTAAGAGAAGCTAAGCAGCGCTTGGCTTGATCCGGTGAGTAGGGGCACAAGAGAATAAAGAGGTGTAAGACATGCTGGAACCAGAAGTGAAACAGGATTTAAGAGAGACAGCAAAGCGACTAACCGAATTACGGGGGTCTCTTTGACTTAGATCATAAGCTGGAAGCGATCGGCGATTTTGAGGAGAAAATGGGGGCGCCGGACTTCTGGGACGATAACGAACGTGCCCAGAAGACCATCTCCGAGCTCAACGTGATCAAGAGCGTTGTAGATCAGTTTCAGGGCTTCACGAACGAGTTTGACGACCTGCAGGTCATGGTCGAGCTCGAGGAAGAGGAAAGCGATGCTGGCCTGGCGACTGACATTGAGAAAGGCATCACAGCCTTAAAGACCAAGCTCGAAAGCTTCGAGCTTGGCCTGTTATTGAATCAGCCGTATGACCGGCTGAATGCGATTCTAGAGCTGCATCCAGGCGCCGGCGGCACGGAGTCGCAGGACTGGGCGGAGATGCTGCTGCGCATGTATCGCCGCTGGGCGGAGAAGCAGGGCTACAAAGTCGAGGTGCTCGACTATTTGCCCGGCGACGAAGCCGGCGTGAAGAGTGTCACGCTGCAGATCACGGGCTTCAACGCCTACGGCTATTTGAAGGCGGAGAAGGGCGTGCACCGGCTCGTGCGGATTTCGCCGTTTGATGCATCAGGCAGACGCCACACATCTTTCGTGTCGTGCGACATCATGCCGGAGATYGAAGACGATACGGAAGTGGAGATCCGCACAGAGGATCTCAAAGTCGATACGTATCGGGCGAGCGGCGCCGGCGGTCAGCACATTAATACCACGGATTCGGCGGTTCGGATTACGCACATGCCGACTGGGGTCGTGGTGAGCTGTCAGCAGGAGCGTTCACAGATCAAGAACCGTGAGAAAGCGATGAAAATGCTACGCTCCAAGCTGTATGAGAAGAAGATCGAAGCGCAATTGAAGCATCTGGCTGAAATTCGCGGCGAGCAGTCCGAAATTGGCTGGGGAAGCCAAATTCGTTCTTATGTCTTCCATCCGTACAGCATGGTGAAAGATCACAGGACATCAGCAGAGACAGGCAATGTCGGCGCTGTTATGGACGGGGATCTGGATATGTTCATCGATGCTTACTTACGTCATCAGATTCGCAAGCCGGACAACGCAGAGTAGTCGATGCTTGAGGGAAACGTATAACGCATAACAGAAGCAATTGACGTTCATCCTACACCTAACAGGTGTAGGATTTTTTGTGAGAGGAGGCCTATCGTGGCCAGAAGAGAACCACTGATACGGATAGGAAGTCCTGCACATACCGTATTTGAATATGCCTTGCTAATTATAGGCTCATTAGTTATGGCAGCTAGTTTTAATTCCTTTTTGAATCCGAACAAAATTGCAACCGGTGGGGTTTCGGGGATTTCGACGATCATACAGCAGGTTTCAGGTTTGAATCCAGCCATCACCCAATGGGCGCTGAACATTCCGATTTTCCTTTTAGCGCTATGGCTGTTGGGAGGGCATTTCGGTGTGAAAGCAGCTGTTGGTTCGGTCATATTTCCGTTATGCGTACTGGTGACCAGCCATATAGGTGTACCAACACATAACCCTTTGCTTGCTGCCGTTTATGGCGGTATAGGCGTTGGGCTGGGTCTTGGCATTGTTTTTCGTGGCCGCGGCTCCACAGGTGGTCTAGGGCTGGCCGCGCAAATTTTACATAAGTACTCAGGCTTAAGTTTGGGTTTCTCTGTTGCGGTATTTGACGGCCTTGTGATCATCTCCTCAGCGCTGGTGTTTACACCGGAGAATGCCCTCTATGGGATGATCGGCTTGTTCGTAACAACCAAAACGATCGATATCGTGCAGATCGGCTTCAACTATGCCAAAGTAGCGTTCATTATTTCGGACCATTCGGATGCGATTCGCAAGGCTATTTTGTTTGATTTGGACCGCGGGCTGACCGTGCTTAATGGATCTGGCGGTTTTACCGGGGAATCGCGGACGGTGATGATGGTTGTGGTGAAGCAGAACGAGGTCAGTCGATTGAAGACCCTGGTTCAGTCAGTGGACCCGCAGGCGTTTGTCATTTTGAGTGAAACGAATGAGGTACTGGGCGAAGGGTTTAAAAGGCATGCTTAGAAGCGTGGCGGAGTTTACCCAAAAAGACGTGCTTAGGCATGTCTTTTTTTGATGCGAGGACCATTCGCGTTGCATTGATAAGGTAACTTCGTTGCATTTTGTGCAACATAGTGATGATTATTTCAGTAATCCTCATCTTATCATGTATAAAATACAACCATTTCAGCTAAAAAGGCCTACAATCAGCCACTTTCAGCTAAATTGGTTGCACAAAGTACAATGAAGGGGAATGCTCTGACCTAAATGCAGCGATAATGATGCACAAAGTACAATATAGAATGAGTTTCAAATGGTAGCATACCGCGAACGACGGTGCAATGACTGAGAATTTCCCGACGTGGCCCGAAAAGGGAGTAGAATACGCTCCATAAAAAAATGTTGCTTGTCCAACGTCTAATTTGGGATAATATAACTGTTCATGGTTTGAACAAAATGTCTATGCATATTATGAATTTTTTTCATCCGAACGACTACTTGAAACTCAGGGCAAGATTTTTGCCTGAAAAGCTGGGAAACCCTTGATTCATATTGGATATAAACGCATTTACACGGAGAAAACTGGTGAAAAAAATTCATTGAATTATTATGTATATGACTGTATAATCATACATATATTTTCGGAATAACGGGGGAATTCAGATGAGTCATATCGTTAGAGCGGCTATTATTGGGGCAACAGGGTACGGTGGTGTGGAAGTTATTCGTCTTTTGCAGGCGCATCCTTTTGTGAAAATCACTTCGGTCATCTCGACCTCGAATGCGGGGTCTCCTCTTGCCGATCATTTTCCGCATTTGCAAGAAGTGGTCGTTGATATTCTAGATCAACTTGATGTGGATCTTATCGCTGGTAAAGCCGATGTAGTGTTCCTGGCAACACCAGCGGGCGTAAGTGCAGAGCTTTCACCG
>NZ_JBFTQB010000132.1:0-11676 GCF_056398785.1 Paenibacillus sp. 01T422
CGACAGAAGCAATCGCTGCGGAAGCTGCAAGCTTCATCTCTTCATTAATCGTGGCAGCCTGACAGTCCAGAGCCGAACGAAAAATACCCGGGAAACAAAGAACATTGTTAATCTGATTGGGGAAATCCGAGCGGCCTGTGGCAATAACGCCGGCCATATCTTCAATTTCGTCGGGATGAATCTCAGGTGTTGGATTCGCCATCACAAATAAGGCAGGACGTTCCGACATACGCTCCACATCCGACCGCTTCAATACGCCTCCCGCAGATAAGCCGATGAACACATCAGCTCCATCGATCACTTCATGAAGGGAGCCTGTCCGCAGGTTAGGGTTCGTCCGCTTCGCGTACCCGTTCCACATCGGATTGGTATAGTCCGCCGTGCGAACTAGTGCGCCTTCCCGGTCCACCCCGATCAACTCTTTCACGCCTGCTGCCAGCAAAATGTTGGAGCAGGCAATGCCTGCTGCACCAACTCCGCAAATGACAACTTTGGCTTCTTCAATCCGCTTGCCAACAACTTTCAGGGCATTGATAAGCCCTGCGTACAAGACGACTGCTGTACCATGCTGGTCGTCATGAAACACGGGAATGTCCAATTCCGTGCGCAGCCTCTCTTCAATCTCAAAGCATCGCGGTGATGAAATATCCTCCAGGTTAATGCCGCCGAAGCCAGGCGCCAAATGCTTAATTGTCGCAACGATTTCATCCGTGTTCTGAGTGCTCAAGCAAATGGGAATCGCATCAACATCTGCAAACTGTTTGAACAGCATGGCCTTGCCCTCCATAACCGGCATCGCCGCATATGGCCCGATATTGCCAAGCCCGAGAACTGCACTGCCATCGGAAACGACGGCGACCGTATTACGCTTAATCGTAAGCTTGTAAGCATTGTCCTCATTCTCATGTATAGCCATACAAACCCTGGCGACATCCGGTGTGTACACCCGGGAGAGATCGTCCCTGTTTTGAATGGGTGCTTTGGGTTTCATCTCGATTTTGCCACCGAGATGGAGCAAAAAGGTGCGGTCAGACACGTGAACGAGCCGCACGCCTTCAAGATCTTTCATCCTTGCTGTTATCTTATCCAGCTGAGTTTGCTCCGTAGCGGACACGGTAATGTCGCGAACCGTCCAATTCGCACCAGTTTGGATGACGTCAATTGCGATAACGTCCCCGCCGTTTTCTGTAATGACCGTAATCAATTGACCGAAGTGGATCTGCTCCGTCTGAAGCTCCAAACGTAGAATAATGTTTTTACCACCCATTGTTTGTTTCATTTGAACCCCCCGTGTTTTATCCTTCCTCGTTCACAAGAACATTTTTGCCTCTCAATTTCATCATCAGGGGAATGCAAATCCACAGAACCCCAATAATCAGGAACACGAGCGAAACAGGTTTTTGCAGGAAAATCATGAAATCGCCGTTAGAGATGGTAAGCGCTCTTCGCATATTGTTTTCCATCATTGGACCGAGAATAAGACCGAGTACTAACGGCGCCAACGGATAATCATTTTTAGCCAGGAAGTAACCGACCAGACCGCAACCCATGATGAGCATCAAATCAAAAGTCGAATACTGAACCGCGTATACGCCAAATACGGAAAAGACGATAATTAATGGAATTAAATATCTCGTCGGTGTTTCAATCACTTTAGCAAACACTTTAACCAGAGGCATATTTAGTACCAGAAGCATAAGATTGCCGACAAACATGCTGGCAATGACGCCCCACGCAAGCTGCGGGTGATCCTGGAATAACAAGGGACCTGGCTGTACATTGTACATAATGAAAGCCCCCATCAGAATCGCCGTGGTACCTGAGGAAGGAATTCCCAATGTTAATAGCGGAATCATCGCACCACCGGAGGCGGCGTTATTCGCAGATTCCGGCGAGGCTACGCCTTCAATAGCTCCTTTGCCGAATTTCTCAGGGTTTTTACTAATTTTTTTCTCCACGATATAGGCAAAAAAAGAAGCAAGAATGGCGCCTGCGCCTGGCAGCAAGCCAATAAAGAAACCGAGCACAGAACCGCGTGCAATAGGTGCCGCACTGTCCTTCAAATCCTGCTTCGTCGGCAGTATGCGATTGATTTTGGCCAGCTCGCCATCGTTGCCTTCACGCTGGAGAATTGTTTTAAACACTTCCCCAACAGCAAAGGTACCGACGGCGACCGTTAGGAACTCCAAGCCTTGATACAGCTCTGGAATGCCGAAAGTGAATCGCTCCACACCCGAAACGCTGTCAATGCCAATCGTCGCAAGCAATAGACCGAAAGCCGTCATTATGAGCGCCTTCACCATGGATTTGCCGGCTAGTCCACTAATGGCAAGCAGCCCAAGCACCATGAGGGAGAAATATTCGGCTGGTCCGAATTTAATAGCTACTGCTGATAAGGGCCGAGCCAGGAAGATCAACCCGATTAACGAAATAATCCCGGCTACGAAGGAACCGATTGCTGAGATCGCAAGCGCTGCCCCTGCTCTGCCTTGCTTAGCCATTTGGTAACCATCCAGCGTTGTAACGACAGACGATGACTCCCCCGGCGTGTTCAGAAGGATCGATGTCGTCGAACCCCCATACATCGCGCCGTAATATACTCCTGCCAGCAAAATGATTGAACTTGTTGCTGCATCCTCTGGACTTAAGCCTGCAGTCATTGTTGCGGTGATCGGGATTAAGAGCGCTACGCCGCTCATCGGACCGATTCCGGGAAGCACCCCAACGACGGTACCAATTAATACTCCGAGGAATACGAAAATGACATTATGCCACTGCATGGCAGTGCCTAGACCGTGTAGCACATAATCAACTGTACTCATATTAAACTCCCCCTAGCCATGTTGGGAATCCGGGAAGCGATCCATCCAGCACATTGACGTACAAATAATAAACACCATAAGAGAAACACGCGGCAATGAGAAAGGAAACCCACACCTTCCCCTTTYGCATCGTTTGGAACCCAATCATCAAGAACAGAAAAGTGGAAATGACGAAGCCGATTTCTTCAAGGAATAGGGCATATAAGACCGCTGCGATAAAAATGATACCGAATCTTTTGTAATCCAAGTTTTCTTTGCTTTTTTCTGCACGCTGTTTGCGAAAGGTCTCATATATGAGACGAATGCTCATCAATGACAGGAAGGAGCCCAGGAACATGGGGAAAATGTTGGCACCAACATTACTCCCGTAAGCGCTGGTGGAAATACCTAAGGAACCAATAATAAACGCCACACCAACGGCGAAAAAGGCGATGCCGGCATACCGGTCAAACATCGTATTCATCTCTCTTCCTCCCAAGAGCAAAGGAGAAGAGAACCCTCTTCTCCTTTGCCTTCTATTTCTGCATGCCAAGCGCTGTCAGCATGTCTTTAAGCTGGGTTTCTTGCTGGCTTAAGAAACCTTTGAACTCATCAGCTTTCTTATAATCAGTTTCCCAGCTGTTCGCTTGCATTTCTTTTTTCCAAGCTTCGGACTCTACCATTTTCTGAATCGTCGCTTCCCAGTAGCTTTTGGCATCCGCACTCATGTTCTTCGGTCCAAAGAAGCCGCGCCAGATCATGAACTCCGCATCAACGCCTTGTTCTTTCATCGTTGGAATATCCTTGAAGCTGCCACCTAGACGGGCCGGCGCGGCAACAGCAAGGATGCGGATCTTACCTGCTTTCACATATTGATCCAAGGAGGAAGCATCTGTCCCCAACACATCGGCATTTCCGCCAAGCAGCGCTGTAACGGCTTCTCCACCACCGTCATAAGACACATATTTGACCTTCTTCGGGTCAATGCCATATTTAAAGGCTGGAAGAATGGAAACGAGATGATCCATTGATCCGGGAGCCGAACCTCCGGCAACGGTAATCTTCGTTGGATCAGCTTTCATATCGTCGAGCAGCGATTTCAGATCTTTGTATTTCGAATTTGCCGCTACGGCAACTGCGCCGTAATCTTTGGTCAGCTGTGCTAGAGGCGTCGTATCGCTGTAACCGTACGGTGTGTTGCCTTCTTTTTTCAAATGATTAATCAGGATCGGAGGTGAACTGACAAACAGCTTGTAATTGTCTTTCACGTCTTTCGTCGCGTACTCTGCCATGAATACAGTGCCTCCGCCGCCAGGTTTGTTCTCAACGGTAACCGGTTTATCGATGACTTTCGTTTCCGTTAATACCTTGGCAATGGTCCGGGCTGTCATGTCCCAACCGCCGCCAGCACCCGAAGGAGCAATAATGCTAACCGCTTTCTCCGGATAATTCGATTTCGCCACGGACTCCTTGCTTTTATCCGCGACTGCTGTTGTTGCCGCCGGTTTGGCTGCGTTGCTTCCGCAAGCCACCAAACTAACGGCAAGAAGGCTAACTGCCGTTACTTTCCACGATCCTGTCACAAGCTGTTTTATCAAAAGAACCCCTCCATCGTTGGATTTCATTTTTTTGTATGCGCTTTCTTTGAAGCGTTTTCAGAATAACATCCGTCCGTGCTTCTTGGGAAGTTTATGGAGATTAGTTGTATTAACGTTGTTTTGACCATTTTGTTCATATTGTTCACGGACTCGGACACCCTATAACCATCAAAATGATAGCGCTTTATGATACAATACAAGCAAAAAAGGGGGCCTATTTGGCAATGAAGCTGCAAACAAAGTTGATTTTGATTATTTGCTCTCTCCTATTTTTGGTCATTGTCAGTTTAGGCAGCATCTTTTATTACATCATGACTACAGCTCTGGAAGATCAGATCGGAACGCGCGCGCTCAAGGTTGCAGAGACCGTTGCCAGTATGCCCGAAATTCGTCACGCCTTTCAAACAGCCGATCCGTCCACCATCATCCAACCTATCGCCGAAAATGTCCGTGAAAAAATAGATGCCGAGTACATCGTGGTCGGGAATCGCGAAGGCATTCGCTATTCCCACCCTCTTCCCGAACGAATAGGCAAAGAGATGGTCGGCGGCGACAACGGCCCCGTACTAGAGGGACAATCGATTATTTCCATGGCGGTTGGCTCCCTTGGCCCCTCCCTCCGTGGGAAAGCTCCTGTTCTAGATGATCACGGCGCCGTAATCGGCATCGTTTCCGTTGGATTTCTGACCAAGGATATTGACACCCTTACGACTGTTTATCAATCACGCATTGAGCTAATATCACTCATCGTGCTTATTGTTGGACTTATTGGTTCTGTGCTAATTGCACGCAACGTCAGAAGTTCTATACATGGGCTAGAACCCAAGGAAATTGGTGAACTCTACACGGAGAAACAGGCTATTCTGCAAACCATTCGTGAAGGGATTATAGCGGTAAACCGTGATGGCATCATCACAATGGCGAACCGCTATGCCTTGCAGCTTCTAGAACTGCCCCTCAGCGCAAAGATTACAGGCAGACACATTGAAGATTTAATCCCCAATACGCGTCTGAATGAGGTAGTACGAACAGGGGAAGCCGAGTTCGACCATGAAATGCTGATTGGAGACCATGACGTCATCGTAAATCGTGTGCCCATCGTGAGTAGGAAACATGGCGTAACCGGCGCCGTCTCCAGCTTTCGAAGCAAATCCGATCTTTACCGCTTGGCTGAGGAGCTATCACAAGTGAAACGCTTCGCAGAAGCTCTACGAGCTCAGACGCACGAATTTTCGAACAAACTGTATGTCATTTCCGGGCTTATCCAGCTGGAATCGTATCAAGAAGCTGTCGATCTCATTTCCAAGGAAGCGGACGTTCATCAGAATTGGGTTCAGTTCATTATGCATGAAATCCCTGATCCGATGATTGGGGGGCTGCTGATTGGCAAATTTAATCATGCTCAGGAGCTTAAACTGACGTTTGAGCTCGACCATGAAAGCTCGTTTGCGGATATTCCAGAGGCTATCGATCGCAATTTGCTCGTCACTATTATCGGTAATTTGGTTGATAATGCCATGGAAGCCGTTCTGGCTGGCGGGGAACATGTAACCCCTCTTGTGAAACTATTTTTAACCGATCTAGGTGAAGATTTGATTATTGAATGCGAGGACCGGGGTGTTGGTATCTCTGATCAAGTGGGCAATGAAGTGTTTACCAAAGGATTCTCAACGAAGACAGGCGAACATCGAGGCATAGGTCTCGCGTTAGTCCAGCATGCCGTACACAAACTGAATGGTTACATCACTTATCAAAAAAATCCGGTAGGCGGTACCATCTTCATCGTCGCCATACCCAAACATCCCTTTCCCACAGCAAGGAGTCCTATCCATGAAACTGGAACGTCAACAACCGACAATTGAAGTTTTGATTATCGAGGATGATGTGAAGATCGCTGAAATTAACCGTAGGTTTATTGAAAAAGTAGAAGGCTTTCACGTTGTCGGAATTGCTACGGACGAGATGCAGGCCAAAGAACAGTTAGATATCTTACGACCTAATCTCGTCCTGCTTGATGTTTATTTTCCAGATGCCAATGGATTGGATATGCTCTCTTATATCCGACAACATTACCGGGATACCGACGTCATTATGATTACCGCGGCTAAGGAAGTGGAGACTATCAAAGAAGCCGTTCGCAGCGGAGCGTTCGACTATATCATGAAGCCACTTATTTTCAACCGGCTGCAGGAAACGCTGCTGCGGTATCTGGATTTTCATCGCGAGCTGAATCGATTGAATACCAGCAGCACGATTAATCAAGGCGATGTAGATCGCCTATTATCCGGTTCGGGCAAGAAGGAGTCCCGCTTTGAGGCTCCATTCCTCCCGAAAGGCATCGACAAACTGACGCTTGTCAAAATCGTTCAAGCGATTTCTACAGCGGCAAGTGGCGTGACCGCAGATCAGATTGCCAAAGAAATTGGCGTCAGCCGCTCGACAGGACGCCGTTATCTGGAGTATTTGGTCTCTTCGGGCGAGGTCTTCGCCGATCTTTCCTATGGCGTCGTCGGACGTCCAGAAAGAGTGTATAGGAAAAAGGAATCGTAAATGACAGTTTCAAAAAGCAAATACCTCCAGCTCTCTCGATCGGAGAGTTAGAGGTATTTTACTTTTATGAGGAAAATCTGCGTTGACGTACCCTCATTTTAATTGCTAACAAGCTGAGACCGACTATACAAGCCGCGACGATCAGCCACATGGGATGATGGACATGCACCCATACGTGGTGCCACACTTTCCCGAGCTTTTGACCCAGAAAAACAATCACTAGAATCCATGCCATTGCTCCAAAATACGAAATACTCATGAATTTAGTGAACCGCATCTTTGTAGCCCCTGCAATGAAAGGCGCAGCATGTCTAAGTCCAGCTACATAAAATCCTATTAATAATAAGATGGCTCCATGCTTTTTGAAATGCATGGCCCAACTTTCTAATCTGCTTTCGGTAAGCTTGATCCACTTGGTTACTTTGCTAATTCGCTTCAATCCGATACTCTGTCCCAGAAAGTAATTAACCGTCATCCCAGCACAGGCTCCAAGCCAAGCAAAGCCAATGATTCCGCCTAATTGCAGATTCGTTTTAACCGCTATATAACCTGCTCCTAACAGGATAATCTCGATCGGAAGGGGTATTCCTACAATTCCAATGAAGAGTGCTACAAAGATACCCGCATAACCGTAATGGGTAATTAACATGATCATGGAATGATGATTCATTTCTCTTCACCTGCCTCGCATTGATCGTATCACAGGAACGGAAGAAGAACATGAGAGGAAGATTACAAACAAGTACTTCCTTCTTAACCGGATTGTCAAGGTATTTCTGCTCATCCGATTCTCATGATCTTCTAATGATTGTCCTGAAAGCTTGATTGCTACTAGTATTCCCCCATGCCTGGTAATCTATAGGTCATTGCGGATGTGTTAAGGTTGTACCAGGTGAAAACCTAAAACACGATCCTGAAGGGGGATGTCCACTCATGAACACCATGACAAAGAACCGCCTAAGTAAATCGCTATTAGGACTCACACTTAGTTTAACCTTATTTGCGTCTGGTAACCTAATTATGGCGCCGCAATCCGCACAAGCTGCAAGTGCAGTCTCTACAACAGCTGCTGCGACAGCAGTTTCTGGGAAAGCAAATAGTATCATKRCAACTGGTAAACAATATCTAGGAGTGARATATAAATTCGGTGCTWYAAAAGGCARYACYAGTTCTTTTGATTGCTCATCTTTTACGCAATATGTRTATRGCAARWATGGGATCAGTCTTCCCCGTTCGTCGAAACAGCAGTCACAGGTAGGGACTTACGTGGCTAGAAATCAGCTTAAACCTGGTGATCTTGTCTTTTTCTACTCACCAATTCAYCACGTTGGTATCTATATAGGTAAYGGAAARATTYTGCACACGTAYGGCAGCCCTGGTGTTACGATTTCTGATATGAACACTGGATGGTGGAGTAAAAATTACAAAACAGCCCGTCGAGTCCTTAACTAACTGATATGATCAAAAGGCCTCTCTTCAGTTCGCAACTGAAGGAGGCCCTCTTCTATATGGCAGGATTACTCTTTTTCTTGCATATGCTAAAAAATCAGGCTCCTCTTATCCAATGATCGTCTACTTGAATCTGCTTATCAACTCGAAGAAAAGTGAACCCACGCCGTGTGTATTCTTCCAGAAATTCGCCCAAAGCTTCTAACATATACATTGGCGCATTATGATCAGCGCCGAAAGTCTGCCCGCTATCATGCAGCACGATGATATCCGTATGCTTTAATTTCGTCTGCAACTTGTATTTGATTCTTTCCTTGCCTCCACTGCTGCTCCAATCACGAACCATTAACGACCATAAGACTAATCGAAATCTCTTTAGTAAGAACAAATCAAATATATTGATAATCCCCCATGGCGGCCGGTAATAAATAGGTCGGATACCGATGATGTTTTCAATTGCTTTTACGGAGTCATGTAGTTGTTGCCTAACTTTTTTGGGTGTCATCAATGCATTAGCCCAGTGTACATAGTTATGAATCCCTATCAAGTGTCCTTCTTTATGCATTCTTAGGATCAGTTCTGGATATTTTTCAGCTTTGGAACCAAGCACAAAGAACGTAGATTTGATTTGAAATGTTCGCAAAAGGTCAAGTAATTGCGGTGTATACTCCGGATCTGGGCCGTCATCAAACGTCAGAGCAATCCCATGCCTCTTCTTCCCTTTGCAATATACGCCGAATCCACCTAAACGAACCATCAGTGTAGGTAAAATTGTATAAACGAACATAATAATTAGTATGGAAGCAAGCACTTTGATCATGCCGATCACACTCTCCCGGATGAAAAGTTATTCTGTATCTGTCATGAATTTGCTAACGACTTTCTTCCTCCAAATTTTACCCTCCACTATTTCATACCAATGAATAACGCGATTTAACCTGTTTCGTGCTTTTGGAACCCTACTGAATAATTGATGTACCGCAGCCGCGGCAGCTATTCCCAGCACTGCTCCTGCCAATACATCGGATGGATAATGAACCCCGGTCCATACTCTTGAGAAAGCAATGCACGCTGCCAAGGCAAGCCAAACGATTCCTTGAGGAAGATGAGAAAAAATGAGAAATGAAAGATTGGACAAGTTTACAAAGTGGGGAATCTCATACTTACTATTGTTCCGATCTTCTCCTGACTGCTGACCGTTATTTCTCCCTGATAACTGTTCACGAGTCGCTTCGCAATGCTTAACCCAAGTCCTGTTCCTGCTATCTCACGACTTCTTGCCTTATCCACTCGATAGAAGCGGTCGAAAATATAAGCTAATTCCTCTTGAGGAATTCCAACGCCATGATCTGTTATGGTGATTTGAATCTCTTTGTCTAGGGTGATTCCCTCAACGTTAATTCTCTTATCTTCGTTCGTGTATTTAACAGCGTTATCTAACACCTCCAAAATGGTTATAGGCGTTCGAAGTTCATGAGAAGCATCTTCTACAAATTGCTTCTGTTGACGAAAGGACGCTTCGAGTTGATTCATCAATTCATTAAAGAGCTTCGCTAAACTGGATAATTCATCCCCATTTTCTAACTGAACAACCCGCTCCTTAAGTCCATTCTCTTTCACGCTCAGAATCGTCGATGCCAACGTTCGAATAGGACGCATGAACTGCCGGGCAATGGCTAAACCACCGATTCCGCTTATGAAAATAGCCAATATCCCGCCGATTAACATCACCCACAATATCGTCTCGCTAAAGTGATCGAATGTTTCCAAATTGCTTGCCAGCTCGATCGTCCCAACAAACCCAGAGGTTATTAGTGGACTCCTATAGATTAGAATATGCTCCTGCTGATAGGTAATGTCGAAAAGCTCTGGCGAAATAATTGACTTCGGTGAAACCCAGCTTTCATTAAAATGGTTTGTGACAGTGAGCTGCGTACTTCCGTCCTTATCAAGGATGCGTATCAACTGATTTTTCCCAATTATTTTCTCCAAATAAGATCGGCTATCCGTCACTTGCAAGGTCTCTGATTTCGTTAATTTCTCGTGAAAATAGTCTTCAAGCTGAATCATATTGACTTGCATTTGATCTTCCTCTTGCTTCATCATCCACTGTTTAAGCACGACATATTGGGCCAAATTATAGGTTGAAAATATGAAAAAGATTAATGCCGTAGCTCCTAACATGAGCTTCCATTTGATCGGGAGACGTCGCAGTCTCATTCTTAGACGTTCAATCATCTCATGACATATCCTATTCCTCGTATTGTATGAATTAAACTAGTTTCACCGTTATAACCAAGTTTGTTTCGCAAATATCGCACATAGACATCGACCACATTCGTCTCGACCAAAGAATCATATCCCCACACTTGATCCAGAAGCATATCACGCGTTAAAACAAGATGATGATTTTTCATGAACATCACTAATAGATCGAACTCACGTTTCGTAAGCGATACGATCTGCTGATCCTTATAAACCAAATGGGCATCTACATCAACCGTAATATTCTGAAAAGAAAGCATGGCACGCGGGGAATCTTTTTCTAATTCCATACGGCGGAAAATAGCTCTTATTCGAGCTAATAATTCTTCAATAGCAAATGGTTTGGGCATATAGTCATCAGCACCGCTATCCAAGCCAGACACGCGATCAACAACACTGTCTCTGGCTGTCAACATCAAGACTGGTGTCTTCTTCGCTGCGCGAATCCGGCGGCACACCTCAATGCCATTAAGTCCCGGCAGCATGATATCCAACAGGATTAAGTCCCATTCTTCTTGAAGCGCTAATTCCAATCCAGATTTACCGTCATAAGCTACCTGCACTTCGAATGATTCATGCTCCAGCTCCAGTTGAATAAATCGAACTAAGTTTTTTTCATCTTCGATGAGCAATATTCGTTTCATCGTTATCTCCCTGCCTCATCTTTAAGGTCTACCAGGAAATGTATCCCCCCGCGTAGTTTGAAGATCTAGATGCTTTTCTATACAAAATTATACAACAGAATCACATATGTTAATTCTAACTTTAACTTCCCTACTGTATCAATATAGAATGAGAATTTAATGAGATCTATTCCTATAACGTAGCTATTGCTGCATACCTGAACAAATTATTTGCGCAAAATAATAGGCATTTGCTTGATTCCAAACATCATCCAACTATCGATTCTCTCTAATGAACGGGAACGATCGAGATAGCAATCAGGGAAGCGATTAAGCAGCGTTTGAATGGCAATTTTACTTTCCAGGCGAGCTAATTGTGCTCCTAAGCAG
>NZ_JBFTQB010000133.1:0-9831 GCF_056398785.1 Paenibacillus sp. 01T422
GCTCAGAGATCCTGTTGTCATGGTCTCTAAACCTGCAACAATTCGCAAGAGGGAAGACTTCCCGCAGCCCGAGGGACCAACAAAGCTCACAAACTCATGCGCATCCACATGGAAGGAAACTCTGTCGAGCGCAACGAACTGCGATTTCTTCGAACTGTACACTTTTGTAACATCGGAAGCCATAATCTTGCTCATTTTCATCTCTTTTTCATAAGAAGGTTCAACATGTAAGGCTTGTTGTGCTCGCATAAATTAACGTCCTCCTTCCAGCCATGGGAAAAATCTGCGGTGACAGTAAGCAAATGTCCGGTCCGTCATCAATCCTAGCAAGCCAATGGCGATAATGCCCACGAAGATTTGATCCGTATTCAGGAACCTTTGGGCCTTCATGATGGAGAACCCTAGCCCGCTGCTGGCCGCAACCAGCTCTGCCACGACGAGATACGTCCACGCCCAGCCAATGATCAGGCGTAAGGTGTTCATCAAATCCGGCAGCAATGCGGGAATTAGCACCTTCTCAATGGCTTGCCAGCGATTCGCGCCAAGGGTGTACGAGGTTTGCAGCAAATCGTTAGAAACCGATCGCGTATTATCTGCCACCATCAGCATGAGCTGGAAGAAGCAGCCGATGAAGATGACGATGACCTTCGCCCACTCCCCAATCCCGGCCCAGACCATAATCAACGGGATGAACGCCGTTGCTGGCATATAGCGAATAAATTCGGTCGGAGGGACGAGCAGCGCTTCCGCGAAGCGAAATGTACCCGCCAGAATACCAAGCGGAATACCGAGCAAACAAGCAAGCAAGAAGCCCGCTCCTACACGGAAAATGCTCATTCCGACATGATGCCAGAATATGGAACTCTGCAGCTGAATGGCAAATTGGCGAAGCACTTGATCCGGTGTAGGCAGAAATGTTCGATTCACCATATTGCCATAGCTGAGCACACTCCAAAAGGCAACTACCAAACATATAATGAGAATAATGCCTGAAACATACGTTTTACGATTGATGTCGCCCCTTATGGCAAACAACGTGGATTTGCGTCTTTTTTTCATAGCCGTTTCCATAGAGCACCTCACTCACCTGTTTATTTCTTGCGTTCCTTCATTACTTCTTCGACAAAGTGTCCGTCCAGGAAGCTCTCTGCTTTCGGGATGGATGTCAGCATATCCAAGCCTTTCAAGAACTCGGCTGTTTTCTGCGATGTAAAGTGCAGGGAGCTGTAAGAATCTGCTTTTTGGAAAGCTTTCACATTATCTTCAAGCTGAAATATTTTCACACTGTCGACTCCAGCTTTGTATTCGTCCACTGGCGTCTCTGCTGCTTTTGCCATAATTTGTAGAGATTCTTCCGGATTCGCTTTCCAGTAGTCCAACGCATCGAACCACGCATTGAGAATTTTCTTCACGTCTTCCGGACGATTTTTGGTGATTTCTTCTTTAAACACGAGCAGATCCGGAATGAGCCCTGGCGTATCCTTGGAGGAGAATAACAGCTTGCCTTTGCCCTCTTGAATCGCTTTGCTCAAGAATGGCTCCCACAGTACGGCACCGTCCAGGTTGCCAGAGATGAAAGCAGGTCCTGCATCGTTAACCGTCATGTTGGTGTAAGAAACGTCTTTCTCAGCGAGACCAGCCTTCTCCAGCGCGGTTAGCATGAGTAGATGATCAACCGTGCCTAACTCTGTTGCCACTTTCTTCCCTTTCAACTCCTGCAAGGAATTGATGTTAGGCTTTACTACGACGCCGTCTCCACCATTGGAGTTATCGTTCACAAGCACCGCCTTGAGCGGAATCCCTTTGCTTGCAGGGGCAAGCGTGTCACTTAAAGTTTGGCTATTCGCATCGACTTTGCCTGACGCAAGGGCAGATAAGGAGTCACTGTATACGGGGAACCAAACCAGATCAACCTTCACGCCATTTTTCTCAAAGAACCCTTTTTCCTTCACCAAATACCAAACAAACCAACCCGGCCATGGACTAAGCGCCAATTTGATCGGCTGATCACTGCCACTTGACGCCGTGCTTGCTGCCTCCTTGCTCGAACATCCGCTCACTACCACCGTAAAAGTGAGTAACAACGCCATCATCAGAAATACCATTCTTTTTCTCATTCTGATTCTCCCTCTCCATTTCAACTGGTAAAAAGAAAAACCCGGAACGATATCATATTCTGATATCCTCCCGGGCTTTTATCCCTCCGTGTGCACGATGAACTTCACCGTGTGTCTTCTCTTGGACCAGACCGACAGCCTTCATCTGCCGCGGAACCCTAGAAAACAAGTTTGCTATGAGGTTGTAAAACCAACTCTTACATTTGTCTTTATCATACTTACATCCTAGACTTATGTCAATATATATAACATAATTAATTATTTTGTTGTCAAAGTGGTCTACTACGTAATAATATATTACATAATAACAACGGATATGGAGGTGCAGACGATGTACTCGATTCATTTCCACTTAAGTATGTTAGATATTAGTATGGCTGCTCCACCAACAACCGAAACAGTTTCCTCTACGGCGCCAAGCCAGGAACAGCCGGCAACCAAACATCCTCTCCAGACTTCCCCTATAGATAACGCTGATTGGGCGGAGACGAACGCGCTTCCCCCAGCAAACTGACCCCTGTACGCACAAAAGCCCGACACCCTGTCGCTCAGGGTATCGGGCTTTATTCTTACTCTTACACGCCTAACCATTTCTTGAACAAATGTTTCGTTGTGTCTGCATTCAATGCTGCGATGGAAGTCGTGAGCGGAATGCCTTTCGGACAAGAGCGTACGCAGTTCTGCGAGTTACCGCAGCCTTCGATACCGCCATCTGTCATCAGCGTATCCAAACGCTCGTCTTTGTTCATTTCACCTGTTGGGTGAGCATTGAACAAACGAACTTGGGAAAGCGCAGATGGTCCGATGAAAGAGTTCTTGTCGTTTACGTTCGGACAAGCTTCTAGACAAACACCACATGTCATACATTTGGACAATTCGTATGCCCATTGACGCTTCGACTCCGCCATACGCGGTCCTGGTCCAAGATCATACGTTCCGTCGATCGGAACCCATGCTTTGACCTTCTTCAAAGCGTTGAACATGCGTCCACGGTCGATAACAAGGTCACGCATAACAGGGAACGTGCTCATCGGAGCTACGCGAACTGGCTGCTCCAGCTTATCGATCAGAGCCGAACAAGCTTGGCGCGGTTTCCCGTTAATAACCATGGAGCAAGCTCCACAAACTTCTTCCAGACAGTTGGATTCCCAACAAACTGGCGTTGTTTTATCACCACGCGCGTTCTTAGGATTACGTTGCACTTCCATCAAACCGCTGATGACGTTCATATTGGGACGATAAGGAACTTCGAATTCCTCTGTATAAGGCTTAGAATCTGGACTCTCTTGACGAGTCACGATAAACTTCACGGTTTTCTGTGCGCTTAGTGTCTCAGCCATGATTAATGTCCTCCCTTTTTCTTCTCCGTGGAGTAATCACGTTTCCGCGGTGCAATCAAAGATACATCAATTTCTTCATAGCTGATTTTCGGACCTTCCGGCGTCCAATCGGCAATTGTTGTTTTCATGAAGTGGTCATCATCACGTTCTGGGAAATCAGGCTTGTAGTGTGCGCCACGGCTCTCGTTACGCATTAATGCACCCACCGTCATCGCTTCAGCAAGCTCAAACATGTTCCAGAGCTGGCGAGTGAACGCAACCCCTTGGTTGTTCCAACGAGCTGTATCTGTAATGTTGATGTTGTTGTATCTTTCTTTCATGTCCTTGATTTTGCTGATTGTATCTTCAAGACGATCATTGTAACGAACAACCGTCATATTCGCATTCATCATGTCGCCTAGTTCTTTGTGCAGAACATAAGCATTTTCTGTCCCGCTGTTCATTTTGAGCAAGCTCTCATAACGGTCTTGGTGACGTTTCTTCTCACGATCGAACACGATGGAAGAGGTATCATCCGCATGCTTCTCTAGGCCGCGAATATACTCAACCGCTTTAGGACCGGAGACCATACCGTCATAGATAGCCGAAACAAGGGAGTTCGCGCCCAAACGGTTTGCACCGTGATGCTGATACTCACACTCACCAGCAGCGAACAAGCCTGGGATGTTCGTCATCATGTTGTAGTCAACCCACATACCGCCCATGGAATAATGAACCGCTGGGAAAATCTTCATCGGGATTTTACGTGGATCATCGCCCATGAATTTCTCGTAGATTTCCATGATACCGCCAAGCTTGATATCAAGCTCTTTTGGATCTTTATGAGAGAGGTCAAGGTAAACCATGTTTTCACCGTTAATACCAAGCTTCTGATCGATACATACGGAGAAAATTTCACGCGTTGCAATATCACGAGGCACCAAGTTTCCGTACGCCGGATATTTCTCTTCAAGGAAGTACCAAGGCTTCCCGTCTTTGTAAGTCCAAATACGACCGCCTTCACCACGTGCGGACTCTGACATCAAGCGAAGCTTGTCATCGCCAGGAATCGCCGTCGGGTGAATTTGAATCATTTCACCATTCGCATATTTAACGCCTTGTTGGTAAACAGCACTTGCTGCCGTACCGGTGTTGATGACAGAGTTCGTCGTTTTACCAAAGATAATACCAGGGCCGCCTGTTGCCAAAATAACAGCGTCAGCCGGGAACGTTTGGATCTCCATGCTGCGCAAATCTTGAGCCGCAATACCACGGCAAACATTTTCGTCATCCAGCACGGAACCAAGGAATTCCCAGTGCTCGAACTTCGTTACGAGACCAGCTGTTTCCCAGCGGCGTACTTGCTCATCAAGTGCATACAGAAGCTGTTGCCCTGTCGTTGCACCCGCAAATGCCGTACGGTGATATTTCGTTCCGCCGAAACGACGGAAATCAAGAAGACCTTCTGGTGTACGGTTGAACATAACACCCATACGGTCCATCAAGTGAATGATGCCTGGTGCTGCATCACATAATGCTTTAACTGGCGGTTGATTCGCCAAGAAATCTCCACCATAAACTGTATCGTCAAAGTGCTCCCACGTGGAGTCCCCTTCACCTTTTGTATTCACCGCACCGTTAATGCCGCCTTGCGCACATACGGAGTGGGAACGTTTAACAGGAACCAAGGAGAACAATTGCACGTGAACTCCGGCCTCCGCTGCTTTAATTGTCGCCATGAGTCCCGCAAGGCCTCCGCCGACGACGATGATTTTCGAATTAGCCACTTCTGTTCACCCTCCCTTAATGCCCCGTACGCGCTTCTACCGGAACTTGAAATTGAGTATCTGTAAATGCAGTCAAAGACATAATAAACATCACGGACATCACGACGAACACGACCATCCAAATAACGGAAGAGTAACGCTGCGCGCGAGGTCCAACCGTAATTCCCCAGCTAACAAGGAATGACCATAAACCGTTGCAGAAATGGAATGTCGCTGAAACGATACCAATTACATAGATCGTAAACATAACTGGATTCGTTGCAATGTCATGCATGGTCATGCCGAGATTTTCGTGTGCAACATTGCCTAGTGCAACTTGCAGACGAGTCTCGAACAAATGCCACGCTACGAACAGGAACGTAATAACGCCAGTTACCCGTTGAAGCATAAACATTTGGTTACGGAAATAGCTGTAGTTCGAGACGTTATTGCGTGCCTGATAAGCCACATAAAGTCCATAAACGGCATGATAAAGAAGCGGAAGCCAGATTCCCACGATTTCTAACAGCAGGACCAAAGGCAGACCGTTCAACCAGTTAATTTGATCCACAAATGCTTGAGGACCCTTCGTTGCTTCGTAGTTAGTGAGCAAATGCTCAATAAGGAAGAAGCCCACTGGAATTACACCAAGCAAAGAGTGGATCTTTCGAAAGTAATACGAATTACCCATAATGTAACCAATTCCCCCCTCAACAAAATTTCATAAATACCCATCCGACATGTTCTGACAAAACAAGCCACATACCATTCTACTCTCGCCGCAAACGAGCGTCAACCCATAATCATCCACGCCTATTTTACGCCTAATTAGTGAGCGAATATACACTATCGTCCAATAAATGTGAATAAAAAGTGACATGTACATCGTACCTCTAATACGCTTATAATGGAAGTGCCGTTTTTTTATATATACTTATAACTAATTTGCATATACAAACGAATACGGAGTTGAAAAAAAATATGGAACTCTTGGATGTTTTCGCCGTTGTTGTCGAACAAGTGAGCCTGAATAAAGCATCACAGCTGCTTAATATCTCACAACCCGCTCTTTCACGCAAAATCATGAAGCTGGAAGAAGAACTTGGCGTGGAACTATTCATCCGCAAAGGGAAACGTCTTGAGCTGACCAAAGCAGGGCAAATCTGCTACGATCATGCGCTTGAGCTCCGCCATCTGGAACGGAAGTTTAAGCAAACTCTTCAAATGTACAAAGCCGCGGGCACCCATTCTTCCCTTACAGTTGGCGCCAGCTTAACAACCTTGCAAGCTACACTACCAGACTTGATTACCCATTACCTGCAGGTTCACCCGCTCACAGAAATTAAACTGCTTACGGGTAAAACACATGAAATCGTGACCTTGGTCAAGGAAAATAAGGTCGATATCGGTATCGTCGCATCCCAAATCAACGCATCGAGCTTGCACTGCGAGCCATTGTTCGATGATCATCTATGTCTGGTGCTTCCGCTGGGGCACCCTTTCATCGATCGTGCCAAGATTACGATGAGCGATTTGAATGACCTGCCGATGATTCTCTTTTCCAAAGGCACCTGGTATCGCATCTTGATGGACGAGCTGTTCCATCGGTATACGATTCTTCCTAATGTCCAAATGGAAATTGATTCCTTCGAGGCAATCATCCGGCTCGTGTCTACCTGCAAAACCGCGACACTTCTTCCCAAGTCGTATCTGCGAGAAGATTTGATTCAGAATAATGAGTTAATTCTGCGCTATCTAGTGGAACTAGAGCAAACGAAGCGAACCACCTCGTTGATCTACTCTGATCAAGCCACTGATAACCCGGAGTCCCTCAAATTCATTGAGCAAACGATCAGCTATTTTGCTAAACACAAATAAACCTCCAATCCGCTCGGCCTCTCGAGCAAAATTAGAGGTTCTATGGGTACTAATAGACAAATTTGTAGCCGACGCCCCATACCGTTCGGATCCGCCTTGGCTCTTTGGGATTGTCTTCGATTTTTTTCCGAAGATTGGCAATATGCACATCAATCGCCCGATCGGTGACATAGGAGTCGAAGCCCCGGACGGTTTGCAATAAATCCTCTCGCGTGTAGACACGGCCAGGGTGATTAACGAAACATTTCATAATTTCAAACTCCGAATAGGTCGTTTCGACAAGCTGCCCCTGAACGATCATCGAACGCGTTTGGAGGTCAAGTGTAATCTTGTTTTTATCTGCCAGCAGCGCCTCATTTGTTTCTGACTTTGCATCTTGGCGTAATGGCAGATTCACGCGTGTGTTTTCACGAGCATTTTGATACAAATTGGAACGGCGAATCAGAGCATGGACTCTAGCGCTCATTTCATGCATGCTGAAAGGCTTGCACATATAGTCATCTGCTCCAGCCCCCAACGCAGCCACCCGTTCAACCACTTTATTTTTCATCGAGACAATCATAATCGGGACACTGGACGTAATTCGCACCTGTCTGCACAGTTCAAGTCCATCCATATCTGGCAGCATAAGATCCAGCAAAATAACGTTAGGGGCAAACTGCTTAACAGCTTCAATCCCTTCTTGCCCCGTTTCCACCCGAATGACCTCAAAGCCTTCTTCGCCCAAATACATGGAGATCATATCGCCGATCATAGGATCGTCTTCAATTATTAATACTTTGTACATTCGGAGTCCACCTTCGCCTCGAAATTCTCTCGTTGAGACTTACAAGACGGACCTATGAGCTCTCCGGCCCGTCCGACTTCACTTCAAGTCCCAGCTTTTTCGCTACAAAAGCCGTTGTGCTTGCCTGGAACAGGATGGTGATTAGCACAGCCATAAAAGTGACACTCGCAATTAGATCACTGTGTGCAATCCCCATGCCAGCCACCATCCCGCATAACGCCGCTGGAATGACACCTGTTTCACGAACCCAGAACATGAATATAATCTCATTCCACTTCCACTTCGCTTTACGGTCTGGCCACGTACAGATGAGTACCGTCAGCGGACGCGCAATAAAGACAAATACGAAGATGACACCCAAACTCGTCCAAAAATGTTCGAGAATGACGGGGAAATTCACTTGACTGCCTAGAAGAATGAAGATCAGCATCCGCATGATAACCGTAATATTTTCAGAAAAATGCTCCATCTCGTGCCGTTTATCATCCATATCGAGCTTGAACGTGCCGGCATTCCCCCAGATCAGCCCCGCAGTAAACGTCGCCATAAAGCCGCTAACACCGAGGATTTCTCCTGCCATATAAGCTCCTAATGAGGTAACGACCATCGCGATAGTTGCATAATCCCTCAGCATGCCAAGTTTCAAATGGGCTGTTAGAAAGGTCATCGCATAGCCGATAACAGCTCCAAGCAGAAGCCCTCCGAGTGCCGTTTTGACAAAATCCAGTGTGCCCGAAAGTAGGGAAACTTGCTGCGTGCCCAAGATGATAGCAATTAGCGAAAATGTCAAAATGGACGCCGTTGCATCATTAAATGCCGATTCACTTTCCACTGTCTCTCTGACTTTAGCGCGGATTTTCACTTGTTTAAATACCGGGATGAGCGTTGCCGGATCTGTTGAAGCAATAATCGCGCCAAGCAGCAAAGCATACAGCCATGGCAAATCCAGAAGGAAATGCGAAGCGGCTGCAACGGCCACGCAAGTGATAATCACACCAGGAATGCTCAGCATGCCTACGGTAAGCCAGACTTGCCGCAAACCAGTAAGCTTAATATTGCGACCTCCGTCAAAGAGAATTAACGTGGAGCCGATAACGAGAATGAATTGATTCGTAAAAGAAGTGCTTGGCTCATAAATCCAATGGAAAGCTTGTCCCACAATCATGCCTGCCACTAGAAACATAGCAACATCAGGAAGTTTAAGCCAGCTCGCTGCCTTTCCGAACAGCATCCCTAATCCGAAAATGAGCACCAGCAGCACGATGACATGCTCGATAAGTTGGGAAGTTGCATTCTCCATTTATCGGATAACTTCACTTTCGAATTCTTCGATCTGATCGTTCGTTCCGATGATTATCATGACATCATTTTCATTTACGATATCCGTAGCCGTAGGCGCAATTATAACGCCAGTCTGTTTGTTAACCGCCACAACACTGCAGCCGTATTTGGCACGAGGATCTAATTGCTTAATCGTAAGCCCACACAACCTTTTCGGTACGGAGAGTTCTGCAATCGTATAATCTTTAGAAATTTCAATATAATCTAATAAGTTCGGTGAATTGAGCTGATGGGCTACGCGTATTCCCATGTCACGCTCGGGATAGATGACGCGGTCAACCCCTAGCTTCTGCAAAACCTTCCCATGCAATTCAGACAGGGCTTTGGCTACAACCTTCTTGATCCCTAAATCCTTCAATACAATCGCTGTTAAAATACTGGACTGAATGTCGTCCCCAATCGCTACGACTGCACAATCAAAGTTGCGCACGCCCAAAGACTTCAGCACATCCTCATCGGTAGCATCCGCTACGACGGCATGCGTAAGCTCATGGCTCATCTCATCTACCTTTTCCTCATCTTTATCAATGCCAAGCACCTCATTGCCCAGCTTAACGAGTTCTTTGGAAATGCTTGATCCAAAGCGCCCAAGCCCGACAACCACATATTGCGTTTTCTTCATC
>NZ_JBFTQB010000134.1:0-17363 GCF_056398785.1 Paenibacillus sp. 01T422
CTCTAGCGAATGTGCTGCTGGGACTTGAGAGACCAGTTGGGCGGTTGCCTGTTACTTTGTCGGAACAATACGCGATTGGATGGAGGCAGGAGGTATGAGTGAGCGGAAATGGACGGAGGGGTTTGATGTGAGTGGGGAGGGAAGGAGACAGGACGTGAGTGAGGAGGGAACGAGACAAGAGGTGAGTGAAGAGGGAACGAGACAAGACGTGAGTGAGGAGGGAACGAGACAGGGCGTGAGTGAGGAGAGATCGAGACAAGAGATGAGTGAGGAGGGAATGAGACAGGACGTGAGTGAGGAGAGAAAAATGCAAGACGTGTTCCTGCGGGAGTACTATGTTGGGGTGGATCTAGGCGGCACGAAGATGTTGGCCGCGCTCATTAGCGGCGATGGCAGCATCATCGCCAAGGAAGAGATCCCCACCCTGGCGCAGCAGGGTGAGGTGGCTGTGCTCGATCGGCTAGGCAGCCTGATCGAGGGTCTGCTCGCGACCGCGCCCGGCGGTCGCGGCGTACTCCGCGGGATTGGCGTCGCCACCGCGGGCACGCTTGATACGGCGAAAGGTGTCGTCACCTTCGCCACCAATCTTGGCTGGCGCGACGTAGCGGTCGCCGCCGTGCTCTCTGACCGCTTCGCTTGCGCGGTCAGGCTTGAGAACGACGCCACCGCAGCGGCGGTCGGCGAATGGCTGGCCGGCGGAGGTGAAGGCGCGCCGGACTGTGTGTTTGTGACGATCTCCACGGGGATCGGCGGGGGTATCATTGCCGGCGGGCGCTTGATCGCCGGCACGAATCACAACGCAGGGGAGCTGGGCCACATTTCCATTGATGGAAATGGGCCGCTCTGCCCCTGCGGGAATGTGGGGTGCCTGGAGCTGTACGCGTCAGGCACTGCCATTGGCCGCCGTGGTGCCGACCACGTGCGCCGGGTTGGCGAGGGCGCAGCGGGCGCCCTCGTGCGGCTCGCGGGAGGCGACCCGAACCGCGTAGATGCGCGGTTGGTCGCGGCCGCAGCCGCGGAAGGGGATGCCGCAGCGAGTGGCATCCTGCGCGAAGCCGGCCGAGCCCTCGGCATCGGGCTCGTGAGCATCCTCCACCTGCTGAATCCGCAGGTGGTCGTTCTTGGCGGAGGCGCATCGCATATCGGCGAGCCTTTGTTAGGGCCAATGCGCGAAATCATCGAGGAGCGCTGCTTGCCTTCGATTCGCGGACCGGTCAGGTTCGCGACCTCTGCGCTCGGGTCCTCCGCAGGAGCCGTTGGAGCCGCGCTGCTCATGTCTCAGTCACGCTAATGTAAGTACGTTATGACTGGTCATATGACCTATGTCACTAGACGATAAGTACCTTTTTTCGTTAAAGTAGAAAAGGTTTATGAAACTTATGTTCTTCTTCTTACGTAAGAAGAAGGTCTTGTTTTATAAGACTATCTGATTAATGAAGGGGTGTTATTCTTTGTCACAAGCAATAGCTTCGGATACGCCGACGATGCGTTCGTTTTTCGCCAATCGTTTCGTGCAATCCATTATGCTGTCCGGTCTTTTTTTGCAAATCGGAATCTGGGTTCGTAACTTTGCGATTCTTCTCTATGTCACAGACATGACTAATAATGATCCTTACTCGGTTTCTTTAATCTCGGTGGCCGAGTTTGCGCCAATTTTTATTTTCTCGTTTATCGGCGGTGCCTTTGCGGACCGGTGGAGACCCAAATTGACGATGGTCTGGTGTGATATTCTCAGCGCAGCCTCTGTGTTTGTCATTATGGTGACACTGTTCTACGGCTCCYGGAAGGCGATTTTTTTCGCAACACTGGTCTCGTCAATCCTGTCTCAGTTCTCCCAACCGTCCKGGATGAAGTTGTTCAAAGTCCATGTCCCTGAGTCCCAAATGCAAATGGGGATGTCGTTGTTTCAGTCCATGATGGCGATCTTTATGATTCTGGGTCCGATCATGGGGACATTTGTCTATTATCACTTTGGAATTGAAGTGGCTATTGCCATCATGGGCGTTTGCTTTCTGCTTTCAGCTCTTGTGCTCACGTTTCTTCCTGCGGATCGTAAGAATGAAGGAGGAGCAGATAAGCCATCCACACATATTTTTACCGAAATGGGTCAAGGTTTTAAGTATGTCATGAATAATAAAATGCTTGTCACTTTGGGCGGCTGCTTTGCAGTAGCAGGTCTAGCCATTGGTTTGATATCCCCACTAGGCATCTTTCTTGTAACAGAAAATCTTGGACTGCCAAAGGAAGATCTGCAATGGTTTATGGCAGCCAACGGGATTGCGATGATACTTGGTGGCGGAGCGACAATGGGCTTTTCCAAAAAAGTGTCCCCGCAAGCACTGCTGATTATCGGGATGGCTGTAAGTGTCGTGACTTTTGCCGCCATGGGATTAACTCATTTGGTATGGCTGGCACTTTTGATGCAATTCTTCTCTGGTCTAGTGATGCCTGCTATCCAGATTGCGATCTCCACGATGATACTCGGTAACACGGAAGAATCTTTCGTTGGCCGTGTGAATGGGATTTTGAATCCACTGTTCATGGGTGCCATGGTTCTCACAATGAGTTTAGCTGGAAGCATTAAAGCATCCTTCTCGTTGGAGTCTATCTATGTCACTTCTGCCGTACTCTTCTTGATTGGTGTATTTATTATGCTGCCTACATTGAAGTACAAAGCAAGTGCTGCATCTCAGACTAGCAGCGAGGAAGTTAAGGCTGGGTAAGTTTAGTCATAAAAAGGGGACTCCCTGAGAAGGTCATTACTGGCTTCTTAGGGTAGTTTCCTTTTTTTTGTTGTGGGGCAAGGCTGGACAATGCAATCAGAGTGGGTATTCAGCAACTGAGACGATGTTTTTCAACGTTAAAGTGGCCGGAGAGAGCAGAAAGCAGAAGTTAGCGTCGAAAAACAAACTTAAAGTTGGCGTGAAGCCGAAAAAGCGCGGTGTGCGCAACTGAGACGGTGTTTTTCAACGTTAAAGTGGGCGCGGAGAGCAGAAAGCAGAAGTTAGCGTCGAAAAACAAGCTTAAAGTTGGCGTGCAGACGAAAAACCGCGGTAGCCGCAACTGAGACGGTGTTTTTCAACGTTAAAGTAGTCGCAGAGAGCAGCAGGCAGAAGTTAGCGTCCTAAAGCAAGCAAGCCCACACGATTTCTGTTAGGATAGCGGTATGAGATTGCAAAAGGTGAGTGAGTCATGCTTCAATTGATTCAATTATTCGTTGATATGATGGAGCGGGTCGGTTTTCTGATAGCGCTTGCGTTTGCTTTTTCCCGCAGCCGCTGGATGCGCAGCTATATGAGCTATCAGGGAGACAGGACGTATCAATGGCGCTTTTTATTCTTTTTCTCCGCGTATGCGATTCTTGCCACTTATTCAGGTGTAACGGTTTCCGACTATACGTACAGGCCGGCGCCGTGGATTGGCGAGGTTTCGCCAACGGCGGCGATTGCGAATGCACGTACCGTTGGTGTTGTCATTGCCGGGCTGCTTGGAGGCGTCAAAAGCGGGTTTATCGTCGGCATCGTAGCCGGTGTGCATCGTTACACTTTAGGTGGATTTGTTGCCGTAGCCTGTATGATTGCTCCTATTCTGCAAGGCATATTGGCAGGGCTGTGCCGTAATGCATTCAAGAAACGCTTCCGGAAGATAGCTTCCGTACAGCTCGCATTTCTCGTTGGCTTCATGGCCGAAGCCTTGCAGATGATTCTTATTCTTGTGTTGGCCAAGCCTTGGGATGATGCTTTCAACTTGGTGTCGCTTATTGGTTTGCCCCAGACGCTTGCGAATAGCGTTGGCGTCGCTCTATATTTCGTGTTATACAACACGATGGAGCGTGAAGAGGCCAGAATTGGCGCGGAGCATGCGCATCAAGCGTTGCAAATTGCAGATATGACAATGCCGCTTTGGCGGTTGGATTTTGATAAGGCGGTAGCGGAAATTTCGAGAGTGTTGAATGAGGAAATGAAGTCCGTAGGCGCATTTTTCAGTAAGGATGGCGTGACATGGATTGCGGAGGGGAGAAAAACGCAGCACTCGAACGATCTCATCATTCGTGTTCCCAATCGGCCGCAGGTCGGACAGTTTCGGCTGTATTTCGAAAGGGAGCAAGATGACAATCCTTCTCGCAGACGCATGCTTTCGTCTCTCGCGGAGCTGCTATCGCAGCAGTATGCGTTCGTCGAATCCGATAGACAAACACAACTTTTGGCTGATGCGGAGATTCGCTCGCTGCAAGCACAGATGAACCCCCATTTCCTGTTTAATGTGCTGAACACAGTCAAATCTTTTATTCGCACGAAACCGGAAGAAGCCCGTCAGATGGTCATGCATCTGTCTAAGTTTTTGCGCAAAAATATGAGCCACGGCAACCAGCGCCTTATCACCATACGTGATGAATATGAGCTGGTCATGTCCTATCTGAGCTTGATCAAATCCCGACTGGGCGATCAGATGGAATTTTACGCTGAGATCGACGAAAGGCTGCTGGATCATGCCATTCCTCCATTTACGATTCAGCCGCTGATCGAGAATGCTATTGTTCATGGTATCAAAAACAAGTCAGGTATCGGTGTCATTCGACTTTCGGTGAAGGAGGAGCTCGATGAGGGGAAGCTCCATGCGCGTGTTACTGTACAGGACAACGGAGTAGGCCTTGAAACCGCTGGACTTGATAATCAGTCAGAGCACGCCGGGTTAGCTCTGCGGAATATCGAGCAGCGTCTGAGTTATCACTACGGCAAAGAGCATCCTTTGGAAATTGAAAGCAAGCCAGGGGAAGGCACAATCATTAAATTTTGGGTGAGGTGATGGTTGATGGGTTGGAACATTGTCATTGCGGATGACGAAGAACCGGCTAGAGAAGAGTTGATTTATCTTTTGGAAAGCAGTGAGGAGGTGGATAAGGTTACCGCGGCAACTGGCGGAATGGATGCGATTAAGAAGGTCAAAGAATTAGCGCCGGACGTATTATTTCTCGATATGGACATGCCGGATCTTAGCGGCCTGCAGGTTGCCGAAATCGTAGGAGAAATCAACCCGCAGGTGAAAATTGTATTTTCCACAGCCTACGATCAATATGCCGTCCACGCGTTTAAGCTGCGTGCTTTTCATTATATGCTTAAACCTTACGACGAGGAGGATATCGCGATTGTGTTCAGGGAACTGCGCAAAATTCAGCCTCGGAGCAGCGCAGCGACTGCAATCCAAGGCCAGACGAATTCCGTTAAGACGAGCGTAAAGCTCGCATTAGAATTGGATGAAGGAATCAGATATGTTTCTCCGAAGGATATTATGTATATCAGCAAGGAGGTTAAGCATGTGCAGGTTCACCTTCTTGATAAGGCCTATATTGTCTCATACACCCTGTCGGAGCTGGAGCAGAAGTTGGAGCCGTATGGATTTTTCCGCTGTCACAAAAGCTATCTCGTTAACCTCGAAGCTATCTCAGAAATGAAGACCTGGGTGAATGGTGCGTACAATCTACTTATGGAGGATGCTGAGCGAAGCTCGATACCCGTGAGCCGAAATTATGTGAAGCAGCTGCGTTTGAAACTCGAAATTTAACATCATGAGGCTCGAAAAAGGCATGTTGCGCTAGAGGTATTTCGCTTGTTCCCTAAACAAGTTATACTCTTTGTAAGCGCTAACAATCATGTTATCTGGAGGGTGTTTATAGATATGTCACTATTAAAAAACAAATTTGCTTCCTATGTGATCTGGGCGGTTATTGCCCTGCTTGGCGCGTCAGGCTTCGCGATGCTTGCACTTTCGAGAGGCGAAAATATTTCAGCGATATGGTTAATTATTGCTGCCATTTGTACGTATTCTTTCGGTTATCGATTCTACAGCCGTTTTATTGCTCGCAAGATTTACGAGCTTAACGATAAGCGTGCCACACCAGCACATGTTCAAAATGATGGCAAAGATTATGTACCTACGAATAAGTACGTCCTCTTTGGTCACCATTTTGCTGCGATTGCAGGAGCGGGGCCGCTCGTTGGTCCGATTTTGGCTGCGCAAATGGGGTACTTGCCGAGCATACTCTGGATTATTATTGGAGCTGTTCTTGCAGGCTGCGTGCAGGACTTCGTGACGCTGGTAGGTTCTATGCGTCGTGGCGGTAAGTCGCTCGGGCAGATGGCCAAAGATGAGGTTGGCCCATTCAGCGGGACTTTAGCCTCTATAGCAACGCTTGCAATTCTAATTATTATTGTCGCTGTTCTTGGGCTTGTTGTTGTGAAAGCGTTAGCAGAATCGCCGTGGGGTATGTTCACCATTGCGATGACGATGCCGATTGCAATCTTTATGGGCTTCTATATGCGCTATATTCGTCCAGGTAAAGTAATCGAGGGTTCCATTATTGGTTTCGTTTTGTTGATGATCGTTTTGTGGTCAGGCCAGTTTGTTGCAGAGAGTCCGGCTTTAGCTAGCATGTTTACGTTCAGCGCCCCGCAAATTGCGGTTTTGATGGTGATTTATGGTCTTATCGCTTCCATTTTGCCGGTTTGGGTGCTGCTGGCACCACGGGATTATTTAAGCTCATTTTTGAAAATTGGCGTTATCCTTCTGCTCGCTGGCGGCATTATGGTGATTTTACCTGAACTAAAAATGCCGGCTGTAACGAAGTTTATTGATGGAACCGGACCCGTATTCTCCGGCAATTTATTCCCGTTCTTGTTCATTACGATAGCGTGTGGCGCGGTCTCCGGGTTTCACGCATTGATTTCCTCAGGTACGACGCCGAAAATGATTGATAGAGAAAGCCATGCGCCGTTTATCGGCTTTGCAGGTATGGCCGCCGAATCTTTCGTTGCGGTTATGGCATTGATTGCGGCATGCTCCTTGGAGCCTGGTCTGTACTTCGCGATGAATTCCTCACCGGCTGTTATTGGAACCGATCCTGTTGCTGTCGCTGCCAAAATTTCATCCTGGGGCTTCACTTTGACGCCTGATCAAATTACGAGCACGGCCAAAGAAATCGGCGAGAAAACCATTCTTTCCCGAACGGGTGGAGCACCAACGCTTGCTGTAGGTATGGCTGAGATTTTCTCTACCTTTTTAAACGGGGCCAAAGCGTTCTGGTATCATTTTGCGATTTTGTTCGAAGCGGTCTTTATTCTGACTGCCGTAGATGCGGGGACACGCGTCGGTCGATTTATGCTGCAAGATTTAGTCGGCAACTTTTACAAACCTTTTGGGCAAACCAAAGATTTTAGATACAATTTCATTGCTTCACTGATCGTTTGCTTGGCTTGGGGCTACTTCCTGTATCAAGGAGCTGTCGATCCCTTTGGCGGAATTAACTCCCTGTGGGCGCTATTCGGTATTGCCAACCAAATGCTTGCTGCCATCGCTTTAGCCGTAGCGGTTACGATTATGATCAAAATGGGCAAAGCCCGCTATGCGTGGGTAGGCATGATCCCTTTCGTATTCCTGGCCGTGACGACGTTGACTGCGGGTTACCAAAAAGCATTTTCTCCAAATCCAACGATCGGATTTCTATCGGCTGCCAGAAAATATCAAGAGGGAATTGATAAAGGTCAGGTGATAGCGCCTGCCAAAAACATGGACATTATGCACCAAATCGTAACGAATAACTATATCGATGCTGGGTTAACGATCTTCTTTGGTATCGTTGTACTATTGATGATCATCATTTCAATACGTTTGTGGTTCAACATCATCATTCAAAAACAAAAGCCCCAACTACAAGAATCGCCGTTCGTCCAATCTACGATTGGAGGGTGATCCCGTGAGAGCGATCGCAAGCTTTTCGCACAAATTGAATACAACGATCAAAGTCATATTCAATATTCCGGACTATGACAAGTATGTGAGGCATCAGCAGGAACATCATCCGGGCAATCCCATTTTGACGGAAAAAGAGTTCTACATGCAGTCTCTCCACGAGCGTTATGAGAGCGGGAAAATCAATAGATGCTGTTAAGATGCAAAAAACTCGATCCCCGGTGATGAACCGAGAGGTCGAGTTTTTCTTTCTAGAGGAAGGGGGCGCCGGCGTCTTTGAAGGCTTCCTTCATTTCGGGTGTTATTTTGGAATCGCTAATAATTCCGGTCGTTTCCTGCACTTCACCGATAACAAACAGGGAGCTGCGACTGAACTTGGAATAGTCCGCTACGAGGTACGTTTCCATGGATTGCTTCATCATCCGGCGATTCGTTTCGGCTTCCAGCTCATTGTAGATCATCATGCCGCGTGTTAAGGAGATACCGTCTACGCCCATGAAGGTTTTGCGGATGCTGAGATTATCGAGTGTCGCATTGGCGAGTGGTCCCGACAGCTCGAACGTTTGCGTGCGAATTACGCCGCCGGTCAGAATGAGCTGCAGTCCTTGCGTACCAATCAGTTCGTAGGCGATATTCACCGCATTCGTGATGACGGTGAGGTTCTTGAATTGGTTCAGCTTCTTGGCGATGAACGTCGTGGTCGTCCCACCGGTTAAGCCGATAATATCGCCATCTTCGATGAAGTTAAGCGCTTTGTCGGCGATCTCTTTTTTCTCTTCTGTATAAAGGTCCATTTTGTTGAAAAAGGGGACTTCCACCTTTAGGCTTTCCAGCACGGCGCCTCCGAAGGTGCGGATGCAGCGTTTCTCTTGCTCCAGAATCTCAAGGTCCCGCCTGGCTGTTGCTTCCGACACGCCAAATTGCTGAACGATATCGATCAAGGCGATGGAACCTTTATCCTTGATGGCTTGCATAATGGCATCTCGGCGAATATCTGTCTTTCCCATGGAACCTCCTAAAAAGCTTTCCTCGTCGAAAGCTAGCTAACGATGTAAGTAGTGCTAGCTTCTATCTTATCATGTGGATGGATAAGCCGTCCATTGGGTGGAGGGGGAGGAACAAGCAGGGTAGCTTGAGGTTGTAGTTACGTGAGGAGCTCTTCTATAACTGTGCCTTGATGGAAGGAGGAGCCAAGCAATAAGCTGATCAATTTGTCGGCTGTTGCTTGGGGGGATGCCAGCATACCGCGATCTTTTACCATTTTAAAAATGTCAGGTGTGGTCAATGCTTCGCTGCTTGTATTCCTTGCTTGTTCTTGTAGACTCGTATCGATCATACCCGGGTAAACCGAAACGATTTTGACGGCCGTTGATTCGGTACCCTGTTCCAATCCCACGCAGGTTGAAAAAGTATCGAGACCAGCTTTGGCGGCCGAATACGGACTCATACCTGGCAGTAACTGTTTGGCAGAGGCCGAGGAAATGTTCAAAATGCGCTTTTCTAGCGGTAGGTGCTGGGTTAGGCGGATAAAACAGGAGGTAAGCACGATGGGGGCGAGTAGATTGACCTGAAGGTTGTCCGTTAATTCCTGTGAGCTAGCCTGTTCAATTCGAGAAAAAGGTGATAGGATGGCCGCATTATTGATGAGATAGACTCCTTCGGCATTTGATAGATCGATCTTTTGGAACACTTGCTCCATCAGAGCTTCAATATGGTTGACGTTTCTTAGGTCAAAAGCGTAGTAGTCTAGGTGACTACTAGCGATTATTAAGTTATCGTTTTTTGTCCTAGAAATACAGATCAGGTGATGATCAGGAGAGATGAGCTTAAGCGCTAGGGCTTCTCCAAGACCTCGGGATGTACCGGTGATAATGAAATACTTCATTTGGGCAACTCCTTAATTAGAGTGGGTGAGTATGAGGTAGCTGACTAACTTTATCTCCGGAACTCTTTCGGCGAGACGTGTTCTGATCCCTGCCGCTCAGCAGCGCAGATTAACGCCAGTTAATCCATTTATTTCAGCTGGGGYRGCTCGATCGGATCGTCCCCTTGGCAGAGGGCGACTCGAGCTGATTTCAGGTAGCTGCTGAWGRAATARCGGTAGTCTGTACCGGTAATCCGTTCCTTGGCGCTCATCAACGCAGATTAACGCCAGTTAATCCATTTATTTCAGCTTGGGGCAGTGGTGAGTAGCAGTAGAGAGCAACTAAGGAGGAAGCAGTGGTGAGTAGCAGTAGAGAGCAACTAAGGAGGAAGGAGTGGTGAATAGAGGTGAAGAGGAACTAAGGAGGAAGGAGTGGTGAGTAGCAGTAGAGAGCAACTAAGGAGGAAGCAGTGGTGAGTAGCCGTAGAGAGCAACTAAGGAGGAAGGAGTGGTGAGTAGCGTTGGAGAGCAACTAAGGAAGGAGGAGTGGTGAAAAGCGGAGGGGAGCAACTTAGGAGGGAGTAGTGAACTGAGAGGCAAGGCAGCAGGATCACCGGGAATGTTGGTGACACGGTGAAAAACAAAAGCCCCGGCAATACCCGCCGGGGCTAACAAACATCCTGCTGCTACACCGTAGCCGCAGTCAAATCAAGCCATGCCAACTCCTGCGGAGTGAGCACAAGCTCCGCGCCGTCGCGGCATGAGCGCATTTCGGCCTCGTTGCGCGGTCCGATGAGCGCGCAAGCCGGGAACGGCTGGCTCAGCACATAGGCGAGCGCGATCTGAATCGCGGATACGCCTTTTTCCTGTGCCAGTTGTTCCGCGCGGTGCAACCGCGTCCAGTTCTCGTCGCTGTAGAATACGCGAACGAGGTCGGCGTTGTCGAGCACATCCGGCGAGTACCGGCCTGTGAAGAATCCGCGCGCCTGCGAAGACCAGGACAGCAGCGGCAGCTGCGTGGATTCGTGCCAGCGCAGAGCTTCCTCATCGACGGAGACGCAGCCGCTCCAGAACGGCTCTTTCGCTTTGGCGAGGCTTAGGTTCGGAGAACTGAAGCTGAAGCCGACAAGGCCGTTCTTCGCGGCATAGTCGTTCGCTTCTTGCAGACGAGCGTGCGTCCAGTTGGAACCGCCGAATGCGCGAATGCGTCCAGCTTCTACATGCTCGTTCAGCGCTTCTAGGATTACGCCAACCGGTACGGCCGGATCATCGCGATGCAGCGCGTAGAGGTCGATGTAGTCAGTGCGCAGTCGCTCCAGCGATGTAAACAGGTCGCTGCGAATGGCATCTGCGTTCACACGGGGGCCGTTCTGATCATGGTGCGCACCCTTTGTGAAGATGTTGATATCATCGCGGTTGCCCAGCTCATCCATCCAAATGCCAAGCGCTTGCTCGCTTTGCCCGCCGCAGTAAATGAAAGCGGAGTCAATGGTATTGCCGCCAATCGCTAGGTAATGTCCAAGAACGTCGCTAACTTCCTGGCGGTTGTCCAGACGGAAAAAGTCAGAGCCCATAATCAGTTTGGAAACAGGTTTGTCTAAGCCTTTAATTTGAATGTGCTTCATCGCAGTCATCCCAACCTTTCATATGATAAGGAATTATTAGTAGATTACAAAACAATGCGGGAACGTTTTCTTGCCGATTCCAGACAAGCGTCAAGTACTTTCATGTTAAGAATGGCATCATTAGCAGGATAATTTGGCTGCTTCTCGCCCCAAGCGGCATACGCCAAATCATCGACTTCTAACGCATATTGATTCAAGAAAGGAACAGTCTCTACTCGACGCTCATTGCGGGTATGGACGATGAATTGCCCAGATTCCTCCGTAGGGGTGACAAAGGCAGAAGGGACTTCGATACGTCCTGTCGCTCCGACGATTTCTAAGATATTGCGGGAGCCAGCCCACATACCACAATCAAAGGTAAGCGCAACATTACCGCTGAATTCTATCAGTCCGGACATCATCATATCGACATCATCATGTTCAGGAGAGAAGAAGGCATGCGTCGTAACCGCTTCAGGCTCACGGCCTAGAATCATTCTCGCTGCGCTGATTGGATAACAGCCAACGTCATAGAGCGAACCGCCACCCCACTCGCGTTTGAAACGAACATTTTTGCTGTCGCCCGGGTTGCTGAAGGTGAACGCGCCATGAATGCCGCGAATATCGCCAATTTCGCCGGAATCAATGATCTCTTTAATCCGTGTGTAGCGGGGATGATGGCGATACATGAACGCTTCGGCAAACTGTACGCCGGCCTTCTCACATGCCGCAACCATTTCTTCCGCATCAGCAGCAGTAAGCGAAGCTGGTTTTTCACACAGGACATGCTTACCGGCTTCAGCAGCACGAATCGTCCATTCTTTGTGCAGATGGTTCGGCAGAGGTATGTACAAAGCATCAATATCCGGATCGGCAATTAATTCTTCATAACTGCCGTATGCTTTTGGAATATTAAGTCTCTCCGCAACTTCCTGTGACTTCTGCAAGTCGCGACTCGCTATAGCGCTTACAATACCAGTTTGTGACTGCACAATTCCGGGAATACACGCCCTAATTGCAATACCCGCACAGCCAAGAATTCCCCAACGAAGTTTTGTCATGACGTTATGATCTCCTTTGAAAAAATATTTAATAGCGTTATATTGTTATTATAAAACGAGTTATTTAAAATGAATATGATAATATATTGCATCGGATATCAGAATATTGTCATTTAGGAGGGAGGGCATGAGAGATGAAAAGGCAAGTTATGCTGCCAAGGCTGCAACAATGCCCCTATTTTATTTTTCCAGAATCGGTTGGCTGGTATCAGGATTCTCCTGAACATTCCATTTACCGGCAGGAAGGTTATTATGATTCCTACAGCATTCATTTTATCCTTTCAGGCAAAGGGTATGTGGAGATTGAAGGGGAGCAGCACGTGCTTCAGAAAGGCGATGCTTTTCTGTATTTTCCGTTTCAAGAGCAGCGTTATTACTCCTCCAAGGATGATCCTTGGGACGTTCGTTGGTTCCATTTTTACGGGAGTCATCTGAAGGAGTTTATGTTGGAAAAAGGCTTTCTACGTACGTTATGGACGCTCAAAAGATGGAGTGAGCTTGAGGAGGCGTTTCACGAGCTGCTGTTAGAAGCAGAGTTAAATAGCATTCTGAAGCCAACGAATCTCTCGACGTTATCCTATAAGATTCTGAGTGAATTCATGAGCTATGCGGCCCCATTAACGAGCAACCGAGGGATAGAGTCCGTGGACCGGATTCTGGCTATACTTCCCACTATGCAGCAAAAAGCCTGCGAACCGTTCATTCTGGAAGAATGGGCTGAGCTCACAGGCGTAAGTACCTATTATTTCTGTAAATTGTTTCGCAAAGCGACCTCGATGACACCGCTCTCCTTCATTACCTTGTGCCGCATTCAATTTGCGAAGCAGCGCCTGATAGAGAAGGAAAATCTGGCGATCAAGGAGATCGCGATTCAAGCTGGTTATGCCAGCGCGAGTTATTTTAACCAGCGTTTTCAGGAGCAGGAAGGGATGACACCGAGCGAGTTTCGAAGCTTGTATGGCAAAGGTTTATTTGAATAAGCGAGAGCGAATCGGTTCTCCATCCCAAATAAGTTCGGTTTCGGCTTGACGTTCCTTGACTTCCGGTTCTTCAAGCAAGAGGAAGAAATTTTTGGTAGGCAAATCGCCGAGCCCGTGCTTAACAGAAAGCATGTCCAAAAAGGGACGCATATTGTCAAGCTGACCCGACATGTTGCTGGTTCCCTGCTGCGCAAAAGCGTAGAGGACGCTGGCAATCGGTGCGCGTTTCACACGGAATTTCTCAGCAGCTCTTAAGAAGAAATCCCAGTCCCAGTAATGGAACACTTCCGTGTCAAAAGGTCCCAGAGCTTCAATTAATTCAGGGCGGAAAATGCAGCCTGATGAGAAAAAGGTCGAAAATCTGCGCATCGCCGGCACATCGAATTCATAAGCGAAAACGAATCGATTCGTGATGGAGCGAGCGTTATTTTCATAAACATAATCAAAGATTTCGACATCAGGATAAACAAGATCATACCCTTCAATTTCTTGCAGCATACGTTCAATATGAATGGGGAGCAGCAAATCGTCATCATCGCATAACATGATGTAATCGCCTTTCACCTCTTGCAGGCCGCGGTTCCGAGCGTGAACGTGCTTGAGATTATGCGGCATATTAACAATTTGAATAGCGAGCTCTGGGTACAGCTCCTGAATGAAATCTACCGAAGGACCGGCATCGTTAACGATAATGATTTGCAGGTTTTTGTACGTTTGGCGGTATAATGATTCTGCGAGCTCAGCAAGCTCGATTCGGCGATTATACGTCGGGATAATAATGGACACCAAGGGTTGATCAGACAACAAAAAGCACCTCCGATTTATCATAGATTAAGCTTACCTCAAATTCGCCATACTTCTCAAATACATTTGTGCAAGTTGCTGCTTGCGCCAAACGCTAAGGAGGCTCTTGATGCCAAAGGAACTACATACTCCGATAAGCCCAACTGATCTGTTTTTATGGGAAAAAGATCGTTATTTGAGCGTTTTAGCTGGACAATTACAGGATATTGGGCTGTTGAGTCTGGATATTTTTGACACGCTGCTATTTCGTACTTGCGCGAATCCGTCGGATGTATTTTCAAAAATGGCGGTTCGAGCACATCATAAAGGTTCACTGAAAACTCATGTATCCCCGGAAGCGTTCAAAGAAATGCGTATTCGTGCCGAGTACAAAGCGCGTGCAAAGCAAACCGCCCGAACGGGTTTCGGTGAAGTGACGCTGGAGCTTATTTATGAGGAAATGCCAGACGCGATTTGCCATAGGGACGAGCTTGCGAGGCTGGAAGTGGAGGTTGAAGCGGAGATTTGCTATGTGAACCCGCATATAACTTCCTTGCTGTATGCCTGTAAAAAAGAGCGCATTCCGGTGGCGCTGTTATCGGATATGTACTTGTCGTCAGAGCAGCTTCGGCGTATTCTTGCGTCAGTAGGGCTGGATCTGTCTCAGGTGGATACACTGCTCGTCTCGTCGGAGGAGCTCGAGGGCAAGTCGTCAGGGCATCTATTTGGCAGGCTCCAAGAATTTTATCCGCAAATCGATAGTCAATCTATCGTCCACATTGGTGACAATGTGGCAGCAGACGTAGAAGGAGCAGCCAAAGCGGGGATCAGAGGGCTGCATTATCCAGTCATTCTGGAGGATTTTGAAAGTATCCATCATTGGGAATTTGTTAGACATGGGGATGTGCTGGCCGAATGGAAGTCGCTGCGGAAGCTGGCTGCGGCTTCGGATTTGGTGGCTGGAAGCGGGGAAAAGGAGCGCACCTTCTATCAATTTGGCACGGATGTGATCGGACCATTCTTGCACACCTTGTGTGAGTGGGTGCTAGATATTTGCGTCCAAGAGGGCATCACTTGTGTGAATCCGCTGATGAGGGAAGCGTATTTATTAGCTCCGATGCTCGAGCAAGCTGCACATATGAGAGGCGTGGAGCTTCAAGTGAAGCCGGTTTATGTGTCCAGACAAGCTACATTTATGGCGGCACTGGAGCATTTTGGGGAAGATGAGCTTGCTTATTTGTTAGGGATTCAAGGTTTGAAAGTGGGAGAGCTTTTCGACGTGTTGGGTGTTGGTTTGGATGATGGACATTTCGACGCTTACTTGGAAACAACGATTGAAGCATGCAAGTACATAACGGGAGATAATGGCGGAACCATTTATGCACGCCTGTGTGATTATCTACTAAGTGAACCTGGTCAGAGTGAACTCTTAGATTCTATTGAGCGTCATAGGCAGCTATTGGTGGGTTACCTCGCACAGGAGTTTGGTTCCCCGGAACGGTTAGTGACGGTTGATATCGGGTTTCAGGGAACAATTCAAGGAGCATTGGAGAAAATTGTAAGACTCGCTGGCATGCAGCCAGAAATGAAGCATTTGCTTGCCGTTGGCACGAATCGGCTCGATGAACTCCGCCTTCAAGGCATGGATATTCGCAGTATGCTGCGATCAGGCAGTGGTGGAAGCGAGATGGGGAAGCGGATCGCGAGGACGCCGGCTTTTTTGGAGGAGCTAATGATGGGCGGTTTCGGCTCAACGCTGCGTTACATCGAAGACAAGTCTGGCCGTATAAACCCCATGCAAGCGCAGCTGCACAGAACGGAGGAGGAATACGCAGGAAAACAAGCGTGTCAAAAAGGAGCGCTCGCTTTCCAAAGCTACTACACGTACCTGCTTCAGCAAAAGGATGGACGGCTATCAAAAGCGTCCACGCATCCGGAAGAGTGGAGTAAGCCGCTGCACCGCGTACTAACTATGCCGAAGCCAGAAGAGGCGGGAGTTTTGGGGGATTTAACGCATCAGGACAATTTCTGCACGGAGTACATTGCCCCGATTTGTGGAACTGTGCACGAGGAATGGTACCTGGCGGGACCGGAGGCGTTCTTGAATAGCTGCAATTATGCACCGTCCGTCATGAATGTGAATTGGCCTCAGGGGATGGCAACCAGAAGGTTTCCGTACTATCTGTATCATTATCATTTGCAGCTTGCGGATGGATTTGGCAGTCAGGCTATGATTTTCGATACCCTTCAGAGGGTTAAAAAGGACGGCACTCGCTCTCTCATACTGTATGGAGCGGGTGCATTCGCAGAGCAGGTGCTCAAAGCCGCTTGGTTTCATGGCATACATATTCCCTATTGGATCGATCCAGCTGTAGGAGCAAATACGGCTCCTTGGGGGCGATTTTCCTATAAGACTTTGGAGGAGGCAAGGGCATTGTCAGAGGCGTCTGGAAGAACTGCCCCTGCTTTCCTGATCGCGACGTTGTCCGAGCTTGAAGCTTATCCGAAGCGGATTTTGGAAGCTTATGAAGGCGCAGAAATAACACCCAAGCTTTACCAGCTTCGTCCGTAGATAGGATTCTTTCAGTACTACATAAAGTTAGTACTTTTGGAAAAGACTGTGGCGAGATAACCTAAGTTTGTAAGCAAAACTAGGGGGGCTCAGCCATGAAAGAGATGGGAAACATAGCACAGAAGCATGCAAAAACCTTTGGTTCGAATTGGCCTTTGCACGTGATGATCGTCCTTTATGCAGGATTGTGGATATGGATGGCGATTGCTCCTTACAGCAGGTTCGATTGGGTATTGGAAAATCTTTTGATTTGGGCAGCACTTATTGCCCTAATCAGCACGTATAGGCTTATCCAATTCTCCAATATGTCCTATGCGTTAATTGGTTTGTTCTTGGCTCTGCATACAGTCGGGGCTCATTATTCGTATAACGAGAATATCGTGGATGTTTGGCTGAAGCTGGTCTTGCATTCAGAACGCGATAATTATGATCGCTTGGTGCACTTCAGTTTTGGGCTGCTGTTCGCTTACCCATTGAGGGAAGCTATGAGTACGTGGACACAGCTAAGCCGGAGATGGCTTTATGTGATGACCTGCGTTACGATATTGGCATTAGGTGCCTTTTATGAGCTAATAGAAATGTGGGTAGCTTTGCTTGTTGCACCGGAGATTGGTACGTTATTTCTTGGAACGCAAGGCGATCAGTGGGATACGCATCATGACATGGAATTAGCGCTCTATGGGGCTGTTATTGCGATGGTGGTGACTGCTGTGTTGAGGCGTAGAGTGGTTTGAGGGGTAGTGCGGGGAGCAG
>NZ_JBFTQB010000135.1:0-15845 GCF_056398785.1 Paenibacillus sp. 01T422
TTGGTTAATTGATCATAAGGAAGACGTTTGACGATCGTCCAGTCGACATAGTCCGTTTTCATCTTTTCAAAAACATTGATGCCTGCGAAAGGTCCTTTGCTCCATTCATAAGAGCCCTTATCCAATGTGCTGTGAATGGCTTCATTTCCCCAGCTGTCTTCAAGCCGCTGCCCCCATTTGGAAGGATCCGGACCGAAAACAATATAGCCCTCATTGTCCAGAATGTACAGTTCTTCAGTGTCATGTGTGTACAAGCTCTGGGAAATTTCCGATATAAGGTCTAAATGAAGATCAATGATAAGTTCACCAATCGATGTGTTATTGGGTGAGTACAGCAGCTTGCGATGCATAGACAGGACAGGTGTTGGTGCAGAATACACGTTAATTGCAATATTGTAACTGTGGCTCAAATGAGTGGTTTCAAAATACACGGTTTTGTCTTCGGGAAAAGGACGCAAAGACGCGTATTTGCCGGTTGTACTTCCTGTGAAGTCGTTGCTCGACATAAAGGACCGGTCGCTAACAGAAGCATACAAGTAAACTTGTTTAAACTCTTTAACGGCATGAGACATGACCTGTAATCCGCTTTTGATCACTTTTTCACTCATATAGTCGATATCTCGCTCACGTTCCAGAATATCGTATAATTGTCCGAGCTCTGACAAATGCTGACCTGTATAGATCGTCGTTGACGCTTGAACAACCCCATTTAAATAGTTTAATATATTCAATTTCGCTTGGGAGATGAGGGCCGAATTGTTGGTGATGGTATCTTCGGTGACTTTTTCCTTGGTGAATATATAGGAGACTACAATGGATGTAATGAATGGAACGAGTGTGGCGATCAGCAAAAAAAGGATCAGTTTGTTGCGTATGCTATGGCGAAACATGTCGAATCAACTCGGTTTCTTCGTGGACTTTTCACCCTATATTGTAGCAGTAGAGGTCAACAAATTCCACCTAATGCATCACGATTATCTGTGTTTCAGAAGGATAAAGATATTTATACTAGAGGTTATAGTTACCTAATCGTAAGGGGGAAATTCCCATGAAACAGAGCAAGGGGTTATCAGGACTATTACAGCAATGGGTGTTTATCGGACCTGCGTTGCTATTTTTCGCGCTCATTGTAGTGATTCCTTTTCTCATGAGCATTTATTATTCATTTACAGAGTGGAATGGTGTAACGACAACCGTGAAGTTCAACGGCTTGGACAATTTCAAGCAACTTCTTTTTAATGACAAGGACTACCGCAACGCTTTCTGGTTCACAACGCGGATTACCGTAACAGACGTAATTCTTACGAATCTCGTTGGATTCCTGCTGGCGCTGCTGCTAACACAAGCGCTGAAAACCAGAAATGTACTGCGTACCATCTTCTTCATGCCGAACGTGATCGGCGGACTTCTGCTTGGGTTCATCTGGCAGTTCATTTTCGTCAAAGGGTTCGGGACACTGGGCGAGTTGACACATTGGGGCTTTTTCGAACTACCATGGCTCGGCGATGCGCCTACCGCCTTCTGGGCGATTGCGATCGTGAGTATTTGGCAGGGTGCTGGCTACTTGATGATCATCTATATCGCGGCGCTTTCCAATGTGCCAAAAGATATGATCGAAGCGGCTTATATTGATGGAGCGACCCGTTTCCAGGTGCTCAAAAGCATTATTATTCCGCTCATTATGCCAGCTGTCACAGTCTGTCTATTCCTGACGATTTCGTGGAATTTCAAAATGTTTGATCTGAACTTCTCCTTGACCAAAGGCGGACCGTTCAACTCCACAGAATCCGTGTCGATCAATATTTATCAAGAAGCGTTCCGCAATAACAATTATGGCTTAGGAACAGCGAAAGCATTAGTGTTCTTCATCGTAGTGGCCATTATTTCGACCATCCAAGTCATGTATACGAAACGCAAGGAGGTTGAAGTGTAATGGAAACAGTCAAAAAATATTCCGGACGGCTATTCACACTCGAAGTGCTGGGTATCCTGATCGCTCTGCTATTTCTAGTGCCGTTCTACTTTGTTATAGTTAATTCACTCAAAACCTTCCCGGAGCTAGCTGCTAGTACAGCCAAGCTTCCGCAAACTTTATATTTGGATAATTACAAAAAAGTATGGACGATCATGAAATTCCCCAGCGCTTTCATGAATTCGTTGATCATCACGGTTTTCAGTAATGTGGGGCTTGTCATTATTAGTTCCATGGCTGCTTATCRCATGGTGCGGAAGCCGAGTAAATTCAATAATCTTGTCTTCTTGGCTTTCGTTGCTGCGATGGTGATTCCGTTTCAATCCATCATGATTCCGCTTGTTCGTGTTGCGAGCCAAGTTGGACTAATGGACAGCAAATTGGGCTTGATTATTTGTTACTTTGGTTTTGGTGTATCTCTTAACGTTTTCTTGTTCCACGGTTTTATTAAATCGATTCCGCTCGAAATCGAAGAGTCCGCTACGGTGGATGGTTGCTCGCCTTATGGCGTGTTCTGGCGAATCGTGTTCCCGCTGTTAAAACCGATGTCTACGACAGTCGTTATTTTGAACAGTTTATGGATTTGGAACGATTATTTGCTGCCTTCTCTCGTGTTAAACAGTCCAGATCTGCGAACAATACCTTTAGCGACGTTCTCCTTCTTTGGACAATACACGAAGCAATGGGATCTGGCTTTGGCTGGTCTAACACTAGGCGTTCTACCTATTGTTATTTTCTTCCTCGCCATGCAGAAGCATATTGTTGAAGGAATCACAGCTGGTTCCGTAAAAGGGTGACATATTTGTTAGGAAGTTCAAAATCTTCCACCTTTATGTTCAATATCCTCTGTGTTAAGGGTTCAAGAAAGTGTTTACAATAAACCATGTAAGCTGATGACGAGGAAATAAATGGCCTGTCATCATCAGGGTAAGCTGAGTAAACAAAAAAAGGGAGGCATTACCTCAATGAAAAAATTAACAATGATCAGTATGGCTGCTTTACTCACACTTTCTGTGGTTGCGGCTGGCTGCGGTAAAAAAGAAGAGACACCTGCACCTGCTGCTTCAGCTGGGGCAGCAGCATCAGCAACACCTGCTGCGGCTGGTAAACCTGTAACGATTAAAATGTTCCAATTCAAAGTAGAAATTGCTGATCAATTGGGTAAATTGGTTGCTGAATATCAAAAGCTGAATCCTAACGTGAAAATTCAAATTGATACTGTTGGCGGCGGTGCGGACTATGGCGCAGCGTTGCTGGCGAAGTTCAACTCCGGCGACAAACCGGACATTTTCAACAACGGCGGGTTCTCAGATCTGGATAAATGGATTGAAAACCTGGAAGATCTCTCCGATCAACCTTGGGTTAGTGACCTTGTAGACGTGGCGAAAGAGCCAATGACCAAAAATGGCAAACTCTACGGCCAACCGCTGAATCTTGAAGGTTACGGCTTCCAATACAATAAAGATCTTTTCGCGCAAGCAGGTATTACTGAGCTGCCAAAAACAATCTCTCAGCTCGAAGATGCTGCCAAAAAGCTGCAAGCCAAAGGTATCACACCGTTCGAGAACGGCTACGGCGAGTGGTGGGTCTTGGGTAACCACTTCGTAAACCTTCCGTTCGCGTATCAAAAAGATCCAAATGCTTTCATCGATGGTCTGAACAAAGGCACTGCGAAAATTCCAGGCAACGAGCAATTCAACCAATGGGCGAAATTGTTTGATCTGCAATTGCAATACGGTAACAAAAACCCGCTGCAAACAGACTACAACACACAAGTTACAGACTTCGCAACAGGTAAAGCGGCAATGACGCAACAAGGTAACTGGACACAAGTTCAACTTACAAAAACGAACCCGAATATCAAAGTTGGCTTCTTGCCAATGCCAATCAGCGACGACGTTGCGACGAATGACAAATTGTTTGTCGGTGTTCCGAACAACTGGGTAATCAACAAAAACTCCGCTGTGAAAGACGAAGCGAAGAAATTCCTGAACTGGATGGTAACATCAGATGTGGGTAAAAAATATATCACTGACGAGTTCAAGTTCATTCCAGCTTTCAAATCCATTCCTGCTGACGAAAAAGTACTTGGACCATTAGCAGCAGACATTATTGCTTACAGCAAAGCTGGTAAAACACTGAGCTGGAACTGGTTCAAATTCCCTGGCGGCGAAGCATCCAGTAAAAAATTCGGCGATATTATGCAAGGTTATGTCGCGAAGAAGTATACAAAGGATCAAATGCTGGATGAATTCCAGAAAACATGGGATAGCCTGAAGAAGTAATACGATAATGGTTGGAAACAGAGCCTCAGCGCCAAAAGCTGGGGCTTTTTGCCGTTTAACAGAAGGATTGGGGGCTGTTACAATAAGGAAGACTGGGAAGCGGGGGGCTACGATGTATTTAGGAATCAAGACTTGGTTACAAAGCAGGGGGAACTCGCTGCCGCAAGAGAAAAGATTAACTCGCGAAGCGATTATTTCGCTCATTATTCATTCTACTTTTCAATTCGGCGCTTCGATGTCGGGTGTGTTTCTGAACTTATATCTATGGCGTTTGACACACAGCGTAGCCGTAAATGGAACTTACAGCATTATCGTTTACATTCTGACACCGATTGGCTTCGCGATTGGCGGCTGGATGATCAAAAAGAAAGACAGAATGGTCTCATACCGCTTAGGCATCATGCTGATCGGTTTATTTTACTTGAGTGTGATTATCGCGCAAGATGCTCTCGTGAAATATTACATAGCGTTTGCCATTTTTAATGGTCTCGCCGCCGCTTTTTACTGGGTAGGTTATTTGACGCTCATGTACGATGTGTCAACCGAACAGAATCGGATTCGATACCTCGCTTACAATATGATTTTCTTCACGATGGCTTCATTGGCAGGGCCTGCGCTTGCCGGGTTTATTATCCGTTTGAAAGAGGGACTTAGCGGGTATACCATCGTTTTCGGTATTGCCTTTTGTATGTTTCTTCTGGCAGCCTTGATATCTTTGAAAATAAAAGCTTCCAGCGGACATCACCGAGTTTACTATTTAAAGTGGACTGGGCTCATTATGAAAAAAAACCGAGATTGGCTAAAATCGTTGCTTGGTTTTTTTGGAATGGGCTTGCTTCAAGGTACAATGTTATTTCTTCCGAATATTCTCTTGTTTCAAGTCATGCCGCGGGAAGATATCGTGGGCTATTTAGGAGTGCTTTACTCCAGCCTCAGCATAGCCATGGGAATGTTTATTTCTAAATATGCTCAGGGCAGCAAATCTCGTATGTATCTAGCGATATCGACGATAGGTTATCTGGTAGGTGTATCGCTTTTATTAGGAAGCATCACGATTTGGTCTGTTGTAGGTTTTATGATTTTGTATTCGGTCTTTTCACCTTTGCAAGGCAATACAATGACGGGTTACTATTATGGGCTCATTGCCAAATTGCCTCTCAAAGGCGAATTGAAAGTGGAAAGTGTCGTCGTTCGAGAGCTTTTTCTAAATGTCGGCCGTGTGATTTCCATTTTTTGCTTCATTACATTTGGAAGCGATTTGGAAGGCGGAATGATTCCATGGATTCTCATGATCGCCTCTCTCACGCAATTTGCCTTAGTCTGGTCCATTAAGAATCGTTAGAAGGAGCATGAAAGCGCCCTTGCAAGGTTATCCTAGGGATAGCTGATAGGAGAAGAGGGACTTCAGGTTATGGAACAGTATGACAGTATAATTGTTGGCGGAGGCATTGCCGGACTTCAGGCGGCTATTCAGCTTGGCAGATATGAACATCGCGTTCTTGTTATTGATGCCGGATCTGGCAGGTCTACCTTATGCAAAAGCTATCACAACCTTCTAGGTTGGCCAGATGGCGTTTCAGGTGAAGAACTTCGCAGGCTGGGAAGGCTGCAGGCCGAGAGGCTGGGAGTTGATTTTGCCCATGATGAAGTTGTACAGGCCGTAAATAAAGGAAAGCCAGGGGATGGCTTTGAGTTATGGGGGAAGTCCGGTAAAGGTTATGAAGCACCGACGCTGCTGCTAGCGACAGGGTTAATGGATCGCATCCCCGAAATTCCCGGTTTAAAGCCATGTCTAGGATTAACGATTTATGTATGCCCGGATTGCGATGGCTATGAAATTAGAAATAAAACGACCATTGTGATGGGTTCTGGAGATGTTGGGGCCGCGATGGCACTGAAGCTTAGCCTTCGGACAGATAAGCTGACGTATGTTAACCATGGATTGTGCGCTGTGAAAAGCAGCCATGTGGAAGAGCTTAAGAAAAAAGGGATCACCTACATAGCGGATGATATTCAAGAGGTAATTGCGAGCGAGAATGGCCTATTTGGAGGGCTTGTGACGATTAATGGCAAACGGCTGGAAGCGGAGCGCGGCTTCATTGCTTTCGGAGGGAACGAAGTGAAATCGGATCTGGCCCGACAGCTAGGAGCGGAACGATTAGAAAATCGGCATATCATGACAGATGCTCGTTCCAAAATGACAAGTGTGCCATTCCTCTGGGCAGCCGGTGACGTAGGCGTTCACGCGGAGCAAGTGACGATTGCGATGGGCGAGGGCGCGCAAGCTGCGATTTGGATGAATAAAGTGCTGCTCATGTTAAAAGAAGAAACGAACGCCAGTAAAGTGGTCGTTCGCTCTTAGTTATTAGGGCGCTTCCGCAGGAGTAAATGCGGTCGTAACGTGAACGTAGTCCGCCAAAGCTTTTTCACCAAGCGGGGTAATGTGATAGATGCCGCGGCTTTGGCGAACGAACCAGCGGTAGTAGTTTTTTTGCAGCAGAGAGCTGACGGCTTTGTTATTCGTCAGGTCACGCAGCTTCCGCGGGCTAAGAGGTCCATGCTCACGCATCAAATAAGCGCAATGCAGCGATTTCTCACGGTAAGCAGTCATCAGCTTTTGTTGCGTGCTGCCGCCTACGTTGTAGTCGCCGCTTCGTTCATGAAACTCATTGACGACCCGTAAAGCCGCTCTTTTATTGTGGCGCAACGTATAAGGTGTAGGCTCGCAGACGAGATCGACTGCGGGTTTTTTGCGTTTGTAGAATTGAACGGTTAAGACGCCTAGCCCCAGCATACGGCAGAGTCGCCGGATATCTTCCCACTGCAAGCGATGTGGAGCTTTCCCTTTATTAGGCAGTTCGAAAGCGACATACACTTGCTCCGTTAGACGAAGACGATCGATGCCTTGCACAAGGAGCGGGATGTTGAAGCTTTTTTTGAGCTCTACAACGATGGGGGGTTCATCCCCACGAATGGCGACCAAGTCGCAGTGTTTCACTTCTCCGCGAACGGCATAACCGCGGTCTTCGAAATATTGTTTCACCGGAGCGTACAGCTCCGTCTCGGTTTGAATGGGCATGTTGGATATTCTCCTCCTACTTGCGATGAAGGCAGTGTGTATCATTATAGCATAGGTTTTGTTAAAATAGGGGAAGTAGTACTTGTACGTACATCTTGGGGTGAGGGTGAGATGGCTTGTGGTGGAGTGCGATTGAGTGAAGTTCGAGTGATGATTAGGGTTCGAGGAAGCTGAAGTTCAAGTGATGGAGTGGGAGTGACTTTTTGCGTTCCGAGATTAATGGGGAGGATGATGGGAATGAGTGTGGTTTTGAATACATGGCTTGGTCGCACGATTGATTGCGCATGTGGGCAGAGGCATGAAATTCCGATTCGGCGTATCGTTATTGAGCGAGATGCTTTGGGGCAGGTGGCCGGTTATGTGAGAGAAGCCGGGTACCGTGAAGTTACGCTTGTTGCGGACGAGAAGACGTATCAAGCGGCGGGCGAGAAGCTGCGCGGGCTGCTGGAAGCCGCGCAAGTCAAGGTCAGCATCAGCGTGATTCGTGAGAACGCGATGGGAGAAGTAGCCGCCGATGAGGAAGCGATCGTCCAGCTGCTCCTGGACACGCCATTATCGTCGGAAGTTCTGCTTGCCGTGGGGGCGGGAACCCTGCACGACATCGTGCGCTTCGTCGGCCACTGCACGAAGCGGCCTTTCTTGTCTGTGCCGACAGCGCCATCCGTTGACGGCTTCGCTTCAGTCGGCGCGCCGCTCATCGTGCGCGGCTTCAAGACCACGATCCCGGCGAGCTCACCGGAAGCGATTTTTGCCGATCTCGCGCTGCTCGCGGAATCGCCGCAAGCGATGATCGCAGCCGGCCTCGGCGACATGCTCGGCAAGCACACTTCGCTTGCCGACTGGTCGCTTGGCCGCGTGCTGCTTGACGAGCACTACTGCGAGCTGAGCGCGCAGTTGACGCTGGAAGCCGTGGAGCTCTGCACGGCTCACTTGGACGAGATCGCGCAGCGCACGGATCTCGGTTTGTTAAAGCTGATGGAAGGCCTGTTGCTGTCCGGCCTTTCCATGCTCCTGGTCGGCCACTCGCGGCCGGCCTCGGGAGCAGAGCACCATCTCTCCCACTTTTGGGAGATGGTGCTTCTGCAGCAGCGCCGCCGGGCGCTGCTGCACGGCGCGAAGGTCGGCGTCGCGACCGTGATGATGGCGCAGCGTTATGCGTCGCTGCGGGACATCACGGCCGATGAGGCCGCCGCGCGCCTAGCGCAAAGCCAGGCCCCGAGTCGGCAGACGGATGCGGAGCGCATCCGCAGGGCCTATGGGGCCATGGCGGAGCAAGTCATCGCCGAGAACTTCCCGGCGGATGGCGGTGTTGTTGATAGCGAGGCGCTGAAAGCGCGCATYGCTTCGAGGTGGGGCGATGTGCAAGCCATCGCCCGCGCGGTCCCTGCACCCGAGCAGCTGGCTGCTTGGCTCGGGGTTGTGCAGGGACCGGTTGCGCCAGAGCAGCTCGGCGTGGAGCCGGAGCTGGTGGAGGCGTCACTGCGGGATGCGCTGTTTGTGCGCAACCGGTTTACGGTCTTGCGTTTACTGCGTCTGCTGTAAACGATGTTTGGGGACGCCCGGGGAGCTTAGTTAGCTCCCAGTGGCGTCTTTTTTATGTTCCTTGACGAGGAACATTGAATAGGCTTTGCCATGCTAAGCCTGAGAGACACTTTCATTGGATGAAATCCAATGAGATGGCGGATATGATGGCTTGAGAGTTCATCTCGTTGGACGAATTCCAATGAGATGATCGAATTTGCCACTTATTGAGCTGTTTTTAAGGGGTTACATTGGATTTGATCCAATGCAAAGTAGAATTTATGGCTCAAATGAGCAGTTACATTGGATTTATTCAATGCAAAGTAGAATTTATGGCTCAAATGAGCAGTTACATTGGATTTTATCCAATGGGAAGCAGAGATGCTAGTTAAAAAACGGAATAGTAGCAGTAGCAGGTGTTGAGAAAGTAGGGGGAAGTAGAAGAAGAGGCAGATATGCAGGTAGCAGAAGAAGAAGCAGTAGCGGGTGTTGAGAAAGTAGGGGAGGGAGAAAAAGATGCAGAAGTGCAAGGTAGCAGAAGAAGTAGCAGTAGCAGGGTGTTGAGAAAGTAGAGTGGAGATAGAAAAGGAGGCAGACGTGTAGGAAGCAGAAAAAGTAGCAGTAGTAGTGTATTGAGAAAGTAGAGTGGAGGTAGAAGAAGAGGCAGACGTGCAGGTAGTAGAAGAAGTAGCAGTAGCAGGGTGTTGAGAAAGTAGAGTGGAGATAGAAAAGGAGGCAGACGTGTAGGAAACAGAAAAAGTAGCAGTAGTGGTGTATTGAGAAAGTAGAGTGGAGGTAGAAGAAGAGGCGGCGGTAGCAGGTAGAAGAAGTAGCAGTAGCAGTAGCAGTAGCAGTAGCAGTAGCAGTAGCAGTAGCAGTAGCAGTAGCAGTAGCAGTAGCAGTAGCAGTAGCAGTAGCAGTAGTAGGCCACGCTGAAAAGGTTTTTAAAGTAGCCAAATCCCGTGCTGAGGCCGAGTCACAAGCATCAGCAAACACCAAGACCGTCAGACTAAACCGTCTGGACGGTCTTTTTCATCCCCCTTTGCGCCCAAGCAAAAGTGTAAAAAATCACAACCCCGCTAAATTTTTGCCATCCCTTTAATTCAGATTGTTTTCTATACTTGTAGCGTATGCATGACTGCACGACTGTGAGGAGGAGCAAAATGAAATTCAATGGCGGGAAAGTAAACGAGATACAAATTGCTTATATTGGTGGAGGCTCCATGTATTGGGCCAAGAATCTCATTGCGGATCTTGCGCTGGATGAACAATTGTCGGGTACGATTCGGTTGTATGACCTTGATTATGACAAAGCCAAAAATAACGAGAAACTAGGCAACTCGGTTTCTGATTATGCCGAAACGAAGTCCAAATGGACCTACAAGGCTTATCCGACGCTGAAGGAAGCGTTAAGCGGTTGTGACTTTGTGTTCATTTCGATTCTTCCTGGAACGTTCAAGGAAATGGCATCCGATGTGCATGAACCGGAAAAATACGGCATTTACCAAGCGGTAGGCGATACAACCGGGCCAGGAGGGCTGGTTCGAGCGCTGCGAACGATTCCGATGTATGTGGAAATTGCCCAAGCCATAGAGCGCTTTTCGCCGGATGCTTGGGTGTTTAATTATACGAATCCGATGACGCTTTGTACGCGGACGTTATACGAAGTATTCCCGGGAATCAAAGCGCTTGGTTGCTGCCACGAAATCTTTGGAACGCAAGGATTATTGATACGCATGCTGCGTGACATGGAAGGTATAGAGGGCGTGCACCGCGATGAAGTGAAGGTGAATGTACTTGGTATTAATCATTTTACATGGATCGATCAAGCGACTTATCAAAATATAGATTTGCTTCCGATGTATCAGAAGTTTGTAGATAAGTATTACGAGACGGGCTTCGAGCATAACAAAGATGCCTGGATGACGAACACGTATACGGCCGCTAACCGAGTGAAGTTTGATTTGTTCCGGCGTTATGGCATTATTGCGGCTGCAGGCGATCGCCATCTGGCAGAATTTATGCCTCCTTGGTATATGAAGGACGCGGAAACGGTTCGCGACTGGAAATTTGGCTTAACGACGGTCGAAAGCCGTGTGGAGAAACATATTGCGACGGAGCTTTATTACCGCAAGCTGCTTAGTGGAGAGGAGAAGCTGCCGCTGAAGGCGTCGGGAGAGGAAGAAGTTAGACAACTCAAAGGATTAATTGGTCTTCAATCATTTGTTACTAATGTCAACGTGCCGAATGTGGGGCAAATGAAGGGGATTCCTCTGGGAGCCGTTGTCGAGACGAACGCCGTGTTCTCAGCGAACAGTCTGCGTCCTGTTTATGCTGGTGAGCTTCCGCTCGCTGTTAATAACCTGGTGTTGCAGCATACGGTGAATCAAGAACTTATTTTGAAGGCTGCGTTACAAAAGGATAAAGCGTTAGCGTTCAATGCTTTCGTGAATGACCCGCTTGTGAATATCGATGTGAACCAGGCGGAGCTGTTGTTCGACCAGATGCTGCAAAATACGAAATCGTATTTGCCGGGATGGAACATCTAATGGCGGCTCGATCATGAAAGAAGCAGAAGCCTATAGGGATTCCGTCACGGTAGATCCGCAAGATAACAAGGCGGTCCGGCGCATTATTTTTAAACTTGCCGGTCCCTCTTTGGCGGAAATGCTGCTCATTAACCTGACACAGATGGTGATGATGATTCTGGTGGGTCATTTAGGAGCGGTTGCTGTCGCAGCTGTTGGATTAACGAGTCAGCCGTATATGTTAATGACAGTTCTTTTTGCAGCGCTAAATACAGGCACTACGGTTATTGTTGCTCGTTCCACGGGAGCAGGCAATATGGGGGATGCGAATCGGGCTGCCGGCCAATCGCTCATGCTAGGCTCTGTTCTCTCCATCCTCGTCGTTGCACTTGGCGTTCTATTTTCGGAGTCGATGCTCCGAATGATGGGAGCTAGCGTTGAAGTTATTCATTATGGGCTGAACTATGCCCGGCTGATGTTTCTGTCCATTGGATTTTCCTCCATCTCGTCTGCTTTGTCGGCTATTCTACGTGGGGCTGGAGATACTCGAACTCCGATGAAAATTAATGTGTTATCAGGGTGCCTGTCCATATCGCTAGGGTTTGTGCTGATTTACGGCCATTTAGGCTTGCCGGAGATGGGAGTTGCTGGGGCAGCTATCGCCACGTTGGCTGTTCAGGCCGTGGCGATGGTCGCCTTCGTAGTCGTCATGTTCAGCGGGAAATTTGCGGTGAGGATTGGCTGGGCGGAGATAAGCCGTTTGGATAAAAGTATCATTTACCGCATGTTGAAAATCGGTATCCCCTCGAGCCTGGAGCAGCTCATTATGCGTCTGGGTATTATGACTTTTGTCAAAATATGCGCAGGACTTGGGACGGTTGCCGTTGCGGCATCACAAATTGTGACGAGCATAATCGGCATCTCGTTTATGCCTGGTGCTGCTTTTGCCATAGCGGCTTCAACCCTGGTCGGCCAAACGCTTGGCGTAGGCAAACCCGACCTTGCTGAGCAGTATGTATGGCAAATCCGGAAATACGGCATGCTCTTAGGAGGTGTAATGGGAGCGGTATTTATCTTGTTCGCCCCCTATATTTTCAGGCTATATACGAGTGACGCCACCATTATCCGAGAAGGAGCATGGGCCCTTCGGATCGTTGGTTTTATCCAAATTTCCCAAATCTCACAGTTCATTCTTGGCGGAGCTTTGCGGGGAGCTGGAGATACGCGATTTCCATTATACTCGACTTTAATTGGTGTCTGGGGCGTGCGCGTACTGCTCAGTTATTTATTTGTTTATATCTTTTCGTGGGGCATGTTCGGTTTATGGACTGCTGTTGCCTGCGACCAATTCCTGCGGTCAAATCTTATTTATTTCAGGTTCAAACGGATGGTGTGGAAACATGTAAAGATTTAATGCACAAGAAAGGAGCTGTGGGATATGGGGATTGTCTATGATCCGAATTCGCAAACCTTCCATCTTCAAGGGAAGTCGACTAGCTATATCATGCAGTTGATACAATCTAAATACCTTGCACACGTCCACTTTGGACGCAGGGTTCGTGGAAGTAATCTTGGCGGCTTGCTCGCTATGCGGCGTCGCTGCTCATTTTCGCCATCTACGGATCCGAACGATCTGACACTGTCGCTTGACACACTACCGCAGGAAATTCCGGCGTATGGAGGCAGTGATTTTCGTGTACCCGCCTATCAGGTGCAAATGGAAGATGGAACGACTGTCAGTGAGCTTATTTATGAGTCTCATCGGATCTATGCGGGTAAACCACAGCTGGAGGGCTTGCCTGCTACTTATGTGGAAGAGGACAGCGAAGCGGAGAGCCTCGATATTATTTTGGTGGATGCGGCGATTGGCTTGCAAGCTATTCTCACCTATACGGTCTTTCGTGATCATGATGCGGTTGCGAGGTCCGTTCGTTACATCAATACGGGAAATCGTTCGATGAAGCTGCTTAGAGCCTTAAGCTTTGGCCTCGACATTTCTTATTCCGAGTTCGATATGCTCCATTTGTCTGGAACATGGGCACGCGAGCGCCACATGGAAAGACGCCCTCTGGCAACGGGAGGATCTGTGATTGAGAGCCGCAGGGGGAGCAGTAGTCATTCGCTGAACCCGTTTATGGCTCTACTCTCGAAGCAAGCGGACGAAGATCAAGGAGAAGCCTATGGTTTTAGTCTTGTGTATAGCGGAAGCTTTGTTGCCCAAGCAGAGGTAGATCCTTATGAAACAACCCGTGTTGTCATGGGGATTAATGCTTTTGATTTTTCTTGGCTGTTAGAGCCGGGGCAAGCTTTCCAAGCGCCTGAGGCTATCCTTGTATTTTCAGCAGAAGGAATTGGCGGCATGTCGCGAATTTACCATAAGCTGTACCGCACGCGACTATGCCGAGGGGAGTTTCGAGATCGTCATCGACCGATTCTCATCAACAACTGGGAAGCAACCTACTTCAACTTCAACGCGGATAAAATCGAGGAACTTGCGGTGGTTGGAAAGGAGCTCGGTTTAGAGCTTCTCGTTCTTGACGATGGTTGGTTCGGCAAAAGGGACAATGACAAAAGCTCGCTCGGAGATTGGTTCGTCGATCTAAGCAAACTGCCCAAGGGCATGCCGGATTTGGTTAGCCGTGTGAATCGGCAGCAGCTAGCATTCGGTCTGTGGTTTGAGCCGGAAATGGTGTCACCGGACAGCGATTTGTATCGCGCACATCCCGACTGGTGCCTCCACGTGCCTGGTCGGCGCAGAACAGAGGCGAGGCAGCAGCTGATTCTGGATTATTCGCGCCAGGATGTAAGGGATTATATCGTTACAGTCGTGACGGATATTCTTGCCAGCTGTCCAATCGCCTATGTCAAATGGGATATGAACCGCAATATGACGGAAATCGGTTCAGCCCTGCTCCCGCCGGAGCGGCAGCGGGAGACGGCCCACCGTTATATGCTTGGTCTCTACGAGGTGCTGGAGCGGATCACGTCCAGATTCCCGAACGTGTTGTTCGAAAGCTGCTCCGGTGGTGGCGGCCGATTCGATCCAGGCATGCTCTACTACATGCCGCAGACGTGGACGAGTGATAACACGGATGCGGTGGAGCGGCTGAAAATCCAATATGGCACAAGCATTGTGTATCCAATCAGCACTATGGGGGCGCATGTTTCTGCGATCCCGAATCATCAAGTGCATCGCTCGACACCTCTGGAGATGCGGGGACATGCTGCCATGTCGGGTAATTTCGGCTATGAGCTGGATTTGACTACTTTTACGGAGGCGGAAAAAGAGGCCGTAAAGCGGCAGATTGCGCTCTATAAACAGCTGCGCCCGCTGATTCAATTCGGTGAATTTTACCGGTTGAGCAGCCCTTTCCATGGTGTTGACGCCGCTTGGATGTTCGTGTCAGAAGATCGGAAAGAAGCACTTGTCGCTTATTTTCAAGTGTTGGCTGAGCCTAATGCTCCGCTTAAGAAGCTGCGTCTGAAGGGTTTGGAAGCAGGAAGCAATTATCTTGTGTATGATGCGGATGCTCCAGAGGAGACCGAGGAACTGATCTTCGGCGGTGACGATTTGATGCATATTGGTTTGAATTTACCGATCTGGAAAGGCGATTTCCGAAGCCGCCTTTACCATTTGACTATGGAGGGATAACGATGAAAAAGCTGCGTTTGAGCGAGCTGCGGGATACCAAGAATGGACATATTTTGCAAGATATTTTGCCGGGGAATTACTTATCTTCAGGCGGTCTTTCATTTGCCAAACGAGGAGAGCGCAGTCACACCAATGATGGACCGGATGGCAGGGACTATCATATTCATGGGGATTGTGAGGCGTTCATCATTTTGCAGGGGAGTGGAACCTTGGAGATTAACGGGGAGCATACACCGGTTACAACAGGGGATATCGTGATCGTTGAACCAGGTGAGGATCACCATCTCAATTCGAGTGAGGATGATCCCATTGTGACCGTATGGTGCCATGCAGGCGTGAACCGCCATAAGAATCAACAGCAGGAGGAGTCTGTATGAGCAAGCAAATCACGACTGCTGCTCATATCTTTACGTTAACTGGAGAGAGTCATCCATTCACGGTGTCGTTGTTGGCCGAGCAGTTGCAAGAGGGCCTGGATCTAATCACGCTGCGTCTGGATGCTGAAGAAGCTTCGGTTCCACCGATTTTAACGCTGAATTGGTCGCATCCCGCATGTGACATTCAGGCCAGTTGGCATCCGGCGCAAGACCGAAATAAAAGCTTTAAGGCTGACTGGATGCGAACATTGCGCTCTAACGCAGCTGCATCGGCTCCTGTCTATGCGCTGTTTAATAGCCTTGGGCAGAATCGACTTACATTCGCTTATTCAGATGCGCTGAATACTGTTCATTACTCGGGAGGCATCAGCGAGGAAAAAGCGGATTTCCATTGCTGGGTCCAATTGTTTGCCGAGTCGACAGCGCCATTC